>CAINEA010000743.1 GCA_903847525.1 uncultured Acetobacteraceae bacterium
CATTGGACTCGGCCATTCAGGAAAACCTGAAGGAAACCACGACCCGCGTTCTGGCCAGCCTCACCCCCCGCGAAGAACGCGTCCTGCGCATGCGCTTCGGCATCGGCATGAACACCGACCACACGCTCGAGGAGGTCGGCCAGCAGTTCAACGTCACCCGCGAGCGCATCCGCCAGATCGAGGCGAAGGCCCTGCGCAAGCTCAAGCACCCGAGCCGCTCGCGCAAGCTGCGCAGCTTCCTCGACGATTGATCCGCCTTTCGGCGCGCGACGGCAAGACAGATATGGAACCGGTCGCCAAGGTTGGCGTCACCGTCACCTTCCTGCGCATGGAGCGCCGCCCCTCTGACGCGGCGCCCGCCTTGCCGCCCGGCACCGGGGTCGTGCGGCTGGATGCCTGCACCGTCGCTTTCTACCGCTACCTGTACAACACCGTTGGCGCCGACTACCTCTGGTGGCTGCGGCGCACGATGCCCGACCGGGAACTGGCCGGACTGCTGGCCGATCCGAGCGTGTCGATCCACGTTCTGTACAAAGGTGGCGAGCCGGCCGGGTTCTTCGAACTGGATGCCCGGCCCTGGTCCTCGGTCAATCTCAGCTATTTCGGGCTGATGCCGCATGCGGTCGGTACCGGCGCCGGGTTCGCCTTCCTGCGCCAGGCCGTGGACGCCGCCTGGGCGCATGACCCACGGGCCGTCACGGTCAACACCTGCACCGCCGACCACCCGCGCGCGTTGCCGACCTATCTGCGCGCCGGCTTCCGCCCGGTGCGAGAGGTGCGGGAGACCTGGAACGTGCCGCTACGGCTGGGAATGAAGATCCCGGCGCATCTGGTGGCCTGACCGGGGTTCAGCGGAAGCCGAAGGCGTGCGGCACCGCCAGCGTGATCGCCGGCACCAGCATGACCACGATCAGGCCGGCCACCAGCCATACATTATAAACCAAGGACGGGCGCATGGTCTTGTTGGTGGGTGCATCGCCGATGGCGCAGGCGATGTAGTAGCCGATGCCGACCGGTGGCAGGAACACGCCAATGCCGACGGCCATCACCAGCAAGATGCCGTACTGCAGCGGATCGATGCCCATGCGCTCGGCCACCGGCAGCAGTATCGGCGCCGAGATCAGGATCGCCGGGAAACCTTCCAGCACGAAGCCGACCACGATCATCGCGGTCATGCTCAGGAACAGGAAGGACATCGGGCTTTGCAAGGCGCCGAAGGCGCTGGCCAGCGTGCGGCCGAGGCCGTCGATCACGATGGCCTGCGACAGCAGGTTGGCCATCGCCACCATCAGCAGGATCATCCCCGCCGTCAGCGCCGCCTCGCGCAGCGCGATCCAGGCGGAACCGAACCCAATCGAGCGATAGACAATCGCCGCGACCAGGAACCCATAGACCGACGCGAACGAGGATGATTCCGTCGGCGAGGCGACGCCGCCGACAATGCTGCCCACCACGATCACCGGCAGCAGCAAGGCGGGGATGGACGGCGGGATGCTGCGCAAGGCGCGGCCCAGGGCGAAGCGCGGGCCCTTCGGCATGCGCCCGTCCCGGCTTCTGAACACGATGGCGATCATCAAGACGATCGCCAGACATGCCGCCGGCACGATCCCGGCCAGGAACAGGGCGCCGACCGACAAGGTGCTGATCGACCCCAGGATCAACAGCGCCAGCGAAGGCGGGATCACCTCCCCCATCGCCGCCGCGGCGGCCAGCACCGCGACGGATTCCGTCGCCGGATAGCCGCGCTCGCGCATCGGTCCCTTCATCACGCTGCCCACGGTCGCCATGTCCGCGGCCTTGGAGCCGGAGATGCCGGAGAAGATGTACATCGCCACCACCTCGGCCAGCAGCAAACCGCCCGCCCAGTGGCCGATCCATTCCTGCACCATGTCGATCATGCGCCGCGCCAGGCCGCTGACCTCCATCAGCGCACCGGCCAGCATGAAGAACGGGATCGCCAGCAGGATGAAGCTGGTGATGCCGGCCTGATAGGCCGCCGGGATCGCGGCGAGCGGCGCATCGCCGGTGATGATGAAATACAGCGCCCCGCCCAGTCCCAGGATCACAGCGATCGGGGCGCCGGTCAGGAACGCCGCCACCATCACCGCGGCGATCGGCAACAGCGGATCGAACTCGGCACCCCGGTCGTACAAATGGCGCAAGGCGACCACGCCCACAGCCAGAACCAGCAGAACGCCGAACGCCAAGGCCACGCCCCGCCATGGAATGTCCGCGAGTTTTTCGATCGCGAAGATCCCCAGCAGCGTCAGTCCCACCGCCTGCCAGCCGACCACGGCGGCATTGCTGATCCCCAGCACCGGCAGGGATTGCATCAATTGTCGGTTGAAGAACTGCGGGAACGACGACAGCGAGATCGCGATCACGGCCAGCACCAGCCAAAGCCCGGCCGAACGCAGCGCGGCACCTGCGATCCCACCGGCATGATCGACCAGGGCCGTATAGGACATGCCCCCAGCCCGGCGGAAATAGGCCGCCGAGCCGAGCCAGGTGATAACCCCGATCAGGATCGCCGACATATCCTCGGCGAAATGGATGCCGGAATTAAAGCCGTAGCGGGCGATGGTATTGGCGAAGGTGATCCCCAGATCCAGAACGATCGCCAGGACCACCAGCACCTCGTTCGCCAAGGCGATGGCATTCAGACTGCGATAGGGCATCTTCGGTGGCGCGTCAGGCGGGGCCAAGCTCTCGGCGCGCCTGATCGACCAGATCCTTCCCCAGCACCTCCTCGAAATGCTGGATCACCGGCTTCGTCGCCTCCACGAACTGGGCGCGCCCGGCGGCGTCGATATCGTTGATCTGCATGAGGCCGCTGAGCTTGTCGCGCGCTTCGCCCAACGCCACGGTCTGCGCCTTCCACTGCTGGTCGGTTGCCAGCTTCAGCGCCTGGTTGATCATCCCCTGCTCTTCGGCCGCGAAGCCGTCCCACAGCGCCTTGTTCATGCCGACGATGAACGTATCGATCACGTGCGCGGTCAGGGACGCGTATTTCGTCACCTCGTAGTATTTGCCGGTGAGCGTGTCCGGCAATCCGTTGTCGAAGCCATCGACCGTGCGCTGCTGCAGCGCCAGATAGACCTCGGAATAATCCATCGCCACCGGATTGGCGCCCAGCGCGCGGAACTCCTGCAAATAGACCTGGCTGGAAACAACCCGCAGCTTCAGGCCCTCAAGGTCCTTGGGCGTGAAGATCGGGCGGACATTGTTCAGCACGTGCCGCGGCCCGATCAGCCAGGGCGTCAGCAGCTTGAACCCCGCCAGGCCGGCATAGCCGGACAGGCGTTCGCCCAGACTGCCTTCGAGCGCGGAACGCAGGCGCTCCGGTGAATGGACAATGAACGGCAGCGACAACACGTCCATCTGCTTGACGAAGTTCGAATACCACGCCGGAACCGTGATCAGCATCGACTGGGTGCCGAGCTGCACCGCTGTCAGCATGTCCTTCAGGCCGCCCAACTGCGCATTGGGAAACAGATCGACCTTCAGCCGGTTGTTCGAGAGTTTCGCCAATTCCTCGGCGAAGGTGACCATGGCCGCATGATAGCTGGTGGTGGTCGGCATCGGGCTGCCAAAGCGCAGCGCCCGCTGCCGCCCCTGCGCGATGGCCGGTGCAGCAAGTGGCGATGCCGCCGCGGCCAGCGCAAGGCCGATAACGCCACGCCGGCGAAGCCCGGCCGGGTGCGGCAGCGATGTCTTGTTCATGAACGTTCCCTTTGAATGCGCCTTTGGAGCCAAGGTACGGGAGGGCCCGCCCATCAGCAAGACCATCGGGCGGAAACGGTGTCCCTTACGCGTATTTCCATGCCTTGCCCGGGCCTCCCTCCCCTGGCAACTTGCCGCGACCAAAGCCAAACAAACCAAGGGAAGATCCAGGAATGAACTTCGCAGGCAAAGTCGCCCTCATCACCGGCGCGGCGAACGGCATCGGGCTCGCGGTTGCCACCGGCTTCGCCAAGCGCGGCGCCAAGGTCGTGCTGGTCGATCGCGACACCGCCAACGGCGCGGCCGCCGTCGAAGCCATCCGCGCGGCCGGCGGCACGGCGATCTTCGTCGCCGCCGACGTCACCAAATCCGCCGATGTGCGCGGCTACGTGAAGGCGGCGCTGGACGCCTACGGCCGGATCGACTGCTTCCACAACAATGCGGGCATCGAGGGCAAGCTCGCCCCCACCGCCGAATACGACGAGGATATGTTCGACACCGTCATGGCGGTGAATGTCCGCGGCGTGTTCCTCGGCCTGCGCCATGTGCTGCCGGTGATGCTAGAGCAGGGCGGCGGCGCGGTGGTCAACACCGCCTCCATCGCCGGCATGGTCGGCACCGCCGGCATGCCGGCCTATGTCGCCTCCAAGCACGCGGTGATGGGCCTGACCAAGGTCGCCGCCGCCGAGGTCGGCAAATCCGGCATCCGCGTCAACGCCATCTGCCCCGGCCCGATCGACACGCGCATGGTCCAGGACCTGGCCAAGCAGGTCTCGCCGAACAATCCGGGCGCGGTGCAGGAACGCTACGGCGCCAGCCTGCCGCTTGGCCGCTACGGCACCGCCGATGAGGTCGCGAACCTTGTGCTGTTCCTCAGCTCGGACCTGGCCAGCAACATCACCGGTGCGCAATACCCGATCGATGGCGGGCGCACCGCGGCACCGGCCGGTGTCTCCGCGCCCGTGGTCGAATAGCGCCCGGGACAGCCAGGCGGGGGCGCTATTCGACCACCTGCACCCCTACCTGACCGCGGAGCGATAGATCGCGTCCGTGAAGCCCGGCGGAACGTCGCCGACCATGCGTGGGCGGAGCACGTCCAGATTGGTGTTGAACAGATCGGCGCTGATGCGGCCGGTGATCACCGGGATGTCGCGCTTCATGCACGGGACATCCCCGATCGGCAGCCCGAAGCTGACGAACCCGGACGGGTTCTGCACGTGGATGTGCCGGAGCAGCGGCGCAGAGCCTGGGGTTTTCTCCATGAACTCGTGCCCGGCGCCCAGATAGGGGTAGGCGGCCAGCATCTCGTCTTGCTCGTCCGCCGGCGGCATATAGCGATCGCGCCAGCGTAGGATCTGGCCATCGAAATCCCTCAGTTCCGGTCGGGCCGCCAGATCGGCCGAATAGCCCGTCCCGGCGATGACATGGTCCAGCCGGTAGGTCGTTCCGTGGATGGTCGTCACGGCATGGCCATCGCGCTCCACGGCGTCGGTCCAGGGCGCGGCCAGATGCAAATGGAAGTTCGGGAATTTCACCGCACGCTCGATCGCATCGGTCGTGGGCATCGATC
Source organism: uncultured Acetobacteraceae bacterium (assembly GCA_903847525.1). GTDB lineage: Bacteria > Pseudomonadota > Alphaproteobacteria > Acetobacterales > Acetobacteraceae > PALSA-911. Next base: position 5,294 of record CAINEA010000743.1, read on the forward strand.
CGGCGCGAAAGAAGCGGACCGCGTGGAGCCACCGATCGGCGTCGGAGAGCTGGTGATAATTGTCGATGGCGCCGGCAAAAAAGCGCGCGCCGATGACCGGCGTTGCCGCGACCGCCGCGCGGCGGCAGAACAGATGAACAGCGGCGGCGCCCTGCTCCAGCGCCACGCCGGCCGCATCGAAGGCGGAGGCGGCCGCGCCGATGACGCCCACGGTCTTGCCACGTAGGGCGGTGAAATCGATCGTGTCCTCGGTATGCGAATAACGGCTGGGCGGCAGGTTCTTCGTCAGCACGTCCGGAATGAACCTCTCGCCGCCGCCGCGGAACCCGGTGGCCAGGATGATCTTCCGCGCCGTTTCAACGCTCGCTCCGGTAGGCGTTTCCAGGTGCAGGCGAAAATGATCGCCGGCCGGCTCGATCCTGTCCAGGCGCGTGCTGTAGCGTGGAGTGATCCCAAGAAAATGCTTGTACCAGCTCAGATAGTCCGCCCAATCGGTGCGCTTGATACGCTCGATGGCATCATAGGCCTCCTGGCCGTGGCGGGCCTCGAACCAGGCCTGGAAGCTCAGCGCGGGAATGCCGAGTTCCGGCCCCGGAAGGCCCTTCGGCGTGCGCAGCATGTTCATCCGCGCGGCGTTCAGCCAGATGCCGGCGCGCTGTTCGTCCGCCGCCGCCTCCAGGATCGTCACCTTGCCGATCCCGGCACGGCGCAACGCGAAGGCGAGCGCACAGCCCGTCTGCCCGCCCCCAACGATGGCGACATTATGATCGATCCCCGGACGGTCCGGTACCCAGTTGGCGGGATCGGGGCCGATTATGCGAAGTGCAGACCGGGCGGCTGCGTCCGGATCGTGGGGGTGGTTCATCTGACGTTTCCCATTCGTTTCTGTTCTTGGACCGCAATTTATCCTTGGGCCAGGAGCGAACGGAAGAACCGAGC
>CAINEA010000744.1 GCA_903847525.1 uncultured Acetobacteraceae bacterium
CCCCCCCCGCCCGGGGATTGGGGCGGAGCCCCAATCTTGCTTTGCATCGGTCCGTATGAACGCCGGTTCGTCGGGATGAGCGACGGCGATTTCTGGTCGCTGGTCGGCTTCTCCGTGGCGATGACCATCACGCCCGGCCCGAACAATCTGATGGTGGCGGCGGCCGCGGCCAATTACGGCATCACCGACACGGTGCCGCACATCGCCGGCATCGCCGTCGGGTTCACCATCATGCTGGCCATCGTCGCCGCCGGCCTCGGCGGCGTGGTGATGGGTGTGCCGTTCCTGCACCCGATCATGCTGTGGGGCGGGGCGATATGGATGCTGTACCTCGCCTGGAAGATCGCCACCGCGCCCCCGCCGGAACCGAACCGCATCAAGCGCCTGCCGCTGGGCTTTTTCGGCGCCGCGTTGTTCCAATGGGTGAACCCGAAAGCCTGGATGATCGCACTCGGTGCCGCCAGCGAGTTCGTCATCCCTGGCCGCCCTCTGGCCCTGGAAGCGGCCCGAATCGCCGGCGTCTTCGCCATCGTCGCCATCCCCTGCATTTTGCCGTGGGCCATGCTGGGCAGCGGCACCGCGCGCATCCTCAACGCCCCGCACCGGCTACGGGCCTTCAACGTCGCGATGGCGGTATTGCTGGTTGCGTCCGTGGTACCGATGCTGCTCCGGTAAGGCACCGCCCAAGAATAACCCCCACGGCCGTAGGGTGGGTTGCTCTTGCGCAACCCACCACTCTTGGTGCAACGCCGGGTCTGTCTATGCCCCGAATTCCGGCGGATCCCGCGCGGGTTCACGCGACGGCAGTTCCAGTTCTATGCCGCCCAATGGCGCGAACAGACGTTGCGCGAAGGCCGTAAAATCGTTCGTCGCTTCCTCGGGGGCAGCCAGCGCCGTTTCCAGTATGGCTCGGACCTCGGCTGCCATGGAGCGACCGTTATGCGCGGCACGCACGCGCAGCCGTGCCTTCAATTCCGGCGCAAGACCACGAACGATGACAGCACCGCCGGAGGCGAGTTTGGCGTTTGGCGCTAATATCCGCATGGTGTACCCTATGGAGTATACAGCAATGCTTGATTGCATCACAGCATATAGCGGGCCGCGCGCGTACTGAAAACGCACTGCATCGGCTACTGGCCGCCATCGCGACGATGGCGTTGCTACTGGTGGCGTCCGGGGTGCCGTTGCTGCTGCGGTAATGCTTCGGGCCATCCGCGCGGTATGCTATATCAAATACATTGGGAGTTCATGGTGCATTGAGCACGGCGACGAAAACCGGACTGATAGACCACGTCTTTGCGACATTACGGGCGCATGAGGGTGATCTGCGTACATCTGGCATAAATCATCTCTCGCTGTTCGGATCGGTGGCCCGAGGGGAGGAAGCGGCGGGCAGCGATGTGGACCTTGCCGCTGAACTGGACCCAGACGCCGGGATCGACCTGTTCCGTCTGACCGCGCTGGAACGCCATCTCAGCGAGTTGCTGGGCCGGCGGGTCGATCTCATCCCGGAACCGGTGGAAAAGCAGCGTCTGCAAGCCACCATCGACCGGGATCGGCAGCGTGTCTTCTAGACACGATCCGGCCGAGAGCCTGACGGAATTGTACCAGTTGGTTCGTCAGGGGCTGGATAGCGGCCTATCCGACGAGAACCCTGAGGCGATGTTCGATCGTTTGATCGCCAGCTACAAATCCATGGCGAACGACGCGAAGCCTGATTGAGGCTGGATAGATGATGACGTCAGGCTACATCTAGTAGTCCTGGCTGCACAGTGAGATTCCCTACGTTCACATCGCTCTCACCAGCAGCGAGCCGAGCATATAAGGATCTTATTTCAGATTCGCTATTACCTTTGGCCAGAAATCGGAATGCGCTAGCGGCCACATATTCTCGGGCCATTTCAAAACTTAGCCAGCGCCGATCCTCTGCTTCGGCAACCATGCCGGTGGTGTTGCTGCCACCAAAAATGTCTAGAACTACATCACCGGGTGCGGTGCACATGCGGATGAAGTGCCTGGGGATTTCTGCGGGGAAGCGTGCGGGATGTGGGGCCGAGGTGGACCCCAAATCCTGGACAGGTAGTTAAGAGAGACTCCCGCCCCTAAAACGGCCTGAAGGCCAGGGGTTACGGATGATGAATGTTCGCAAAAAGCACGGCGTTGATTTCAAGGCCAAGGTAGCATTGGCGGCGG
>CAINEA010000745.1 GCA_903847525.1 uncultured Acetobacteraceae bacterium
CTGGACCAGGCCTATCGGCGCGAAATGGCGCAGGTGGCGCGGATGATGCCGGCCGGACAGGACCCGTCGGTGGAGATCAAGCGGGCGGTGGCGCGCCAGGCGCTGGATCGGCTGGTCGGGCAGACCGCGATCGCGCAGGAAGTCTCCCGGCTGCGGCTGGTGGTGCCCGAAGAGGCGCTGCGCCAGGCGATCTACGACATGCCGGCGTTTCGCGGCCCGTCCGGCCAGTTCGAGCGCAGCGCGTTCGAGGCCGTGCTGCGCAACAATGGCCTGAACGAGCCGCGCTTCCTGGAAATGATGCGCAGCGATATCGGCCAGAAGCAGTTGCTGGAGGCAATTCGGGCCGGCGCGCAGGCGCCGGATATGCTGACGGCGCAGGCATTCGCGCAGCAGAGCGAGCAACGCTCGGCAGATGTGGCGGATTTTCCGCAGGCTGCACCATCCAGCCTGCAGACGGCGGACGAGGCGACGCTGAAGCGCTGGTACGATAACCATCCCGATCTATACTCCTCACCGGAATACCGTAAAATCAAGGCAATACTTCTGTCCCCCAGTTTGCTGGCGAAAGATATTCCGGTCAGCGACGAGGATCTGAAGGCGGAGTTCGAACGCACCAAGGGGTCCTTCACCAAGCCGGGCAAGCGCAGCGTGCAGGTGATTCTGGTCCAGGACGAGGCCAAGGCCAAGGCGCTGGCAGAGGCCTGGCGAGCCGGGGCCGATTGGCCGGCGATGCAGGACAAGGCCAAGGATGCCGGCGGATCCGGCGTGGAGCTGACGGACGCGACGGAACCGGAATTCCCCTCCCCCGAACTTGGCAAGGCCGTGTTCTCCGCCGCTCCCGGCGTGATACCCGATCCGGGCAAAAGCGCATTGGGCTGGCATGTGCTGAAGGTCAGCAAGGCCGAGCCCGGCACGATCCCGGATTTCGAGGCTCTCAAATCCGATCTGCACGAACGCGTCGTGGCCGAGAAATCCGCCGACCTGATCTATGAACGCGCCAACAAGATCGACAACGCCCTGGCCAGCGGATCGACGCTGGACGAATTGCCGGGCGATCTGGGGGCGGCGGCGATCGCCGGCTCGCTGGATGCTAACGGCAAGACCCTGGCTGGCGAGCCCGCGCCGATCCCGGGTGAGGACGCTTTGCGAACGGCGCTGGTCGCGGCGACATTTCAATTGCCGAAAGGCGACGCGCCACGGCTGACGGAAGTGCCGCTGCCGGGCCACGGATCGGCCTATTACGCCCTGGCCGTGGAAGATGTGACCCCGCCGGCGGTAAAGCTGTTCGACACGGTGAAGGCGGAAGTCGCGGCGGATGTGGCGCGCGACGGCGTGCGCAAGCGGGCCGAACAGGCGGCGGCGAAGATGCTGGCGGCGATAAAGGGCGGACAGTCTTTCGCCGAGGCCGCTTCCGCATCCGGCGGGCAGGTCCGCCGCACGGCGCCGTTCAGCCAGACCGCGCCCGGCGATGTGCCGCCGGAGATCGTCCAGGCCGTGTTCGACCTGAAGAAGGGCGAGCCCGGCATGATCGAGACACCGTCCGGCTTCAGCGTGTTCACGCCGGTGGAGGTCAGCAGCGCCGATCCGAAGGCGGACCCGCTGGGGTATGATAAGGTCCGCTCGGGCCTGGCCCGTTCGGTCGGTGACGATCTGGAAATGACCTTCGCCAGCGCGCTGCGCCAGCGGGCGGGCGTGAAGGTCAACGAGACGTTGCTGAATAATTTCATCCAGCCTTGATCGTCCATTCCGAAGCACAAGAGAGCCTGACCATGAACGTGACCGTCCCGCCAGGATTTGCCTCCTTCCGCGCCGCGTATGACGCCGGACGGGGCAGCCTGGTCTGGCGCCGGGGCGTGGCCGACCTGGAGACGCCGGTGGCGGCATTCCTGAAGCTGGCGCATGGAAGGCCGAATGCGTTCCTGTTGGAAAGCGTGGAGGGCGGGGCGGCCCGGGGCCGTTATTCGATCATCGGCATGGAGCCGGACCTGATCTGGCGCTGCCGGGACGGCAAGGCGGAAGTCAATCGCCATGCCCTGTCCGCGCCGCACGCGTTCGTGCCGGAGGATCGGCCGGCGCTGGAGAGCCTGCGCGCGCTGATCGGGGAAACCCAGCTCGATGTGCCGGAGAACCTGCCGCCGATGGCCGGCGGCCTCGTCGGGTATCTGGGCTACGACATGGTCCGGCTGATGGAGCGGCTGCCGGCGAAGAACGCCAACGATCTGGGCGTGCCGGAGGGCGTGCTGCTGCGCCCGACGCTGTTCGCGATTTTCGACAACGTGAACGATGAACTGACCCTGGTTGCCCCGGTGTATCCGCGTGCCGACATCTCGGCGGAGACAGCATGGGACGAGGCGCAGACGGCAATCGCAGCGGCGGAGTCGGCGCTGGACCGCCCCCTGCCCCACCCTGCCCCACCGGTGGCGCTGCCGCCGCTGCCGGCGCCGGCCTCCAACTTCACCAAGGAAGGCTTTATCGAGGCGGTGCTGAAGGCCAAGGAATATATCGCCGCCGGCGATGCGTTCCAGGTCGTGCCGAGCCAGCGCTTCTCGGTGCCATTCGTGCTGCCGCCCTTCGCGCTGTATCGGGCGCTCCGGCGGATCAACCCGGCGCCCTTCCTGTTCTTTCTGAACTTTGACGGATTTTCCATCGTTGGCAGCAGCCCGGAAATCCTGGTGCGGCTGCGCGACGGCACAGTGACCATCCGCCCGCTGGCCGGCACGCGCAAGCGCGGCGAGACCGTGGAGGAAGACCGGGCGCTGGAGGCCGATCTGCTGAGCGACCCGAAGGAACGGGCGGAGCATCTGATGCTGCTCGATCTCGGGCGCAACGATGTCGGCCGGGTGGCGGAGATCGGCACGGTGAAGGTGACCGAGAGTTTCGCCATCGAGCGGTTCAGCCATGTGATGCACATCTCTTCGACCGTGCAGGGCAAGATCCGCAAGGGGCTGGATGCTTTGGACGCGCTGGTGGCCGGCTTCCCTGCGGGAACGCTGACCGGGGCGCCGAAGGTGCGGGCAATGGAGATCATCGAGGAGCTGGAGCCGACAAGGCGGGCCTATTACGCCGGCTGTATCGGCTATTTCGCTGCCAACGGCACGATGGATACCTGCATCGGGCTGCGCACCGCATTGGTGAAGGACGGCACGATGTATGTGCAGGCCGGCGGCGGGGTGGTGGCGGACAGCGATCCGGTGGCCGAATACGAGGAGACGCGCCAGAAGGCACGGGCACTGTTCCGGGCGGCGGAGGAGGCTGTGCGGTTTGCCGCGGGATCGAGCGGGCGCGGCGAGAATCGGCGCTGAAAGGCCGAAGGGTTGGCACATATTCGCCAGCGGAGACGATGGTTGGAACGGTCATTCCATTTGGAATGTGACCGCCCTCCTGGGTCTATCCAGGCAAAGACGTGGTCAAAAGGTAATTGCTCACCTGGGTATCCTCCGGCGGTTCGGATTCCCGGCTTCGGCCTGAGGACGAAACTGGTTGACGTGATCACGGACGACTCGATTCAA
>CAINEA010000746.1 GCA_903847525.1 uncultured Acetobacteraceae bacterium
CGCTCGCCAGCGTGCTGCGCGGCACCGGCAACATGTTCGTCCCCTCGGCCGCCATCTGCATCGGTGTGGTGATCCTGGTCCCGCTCTCGCCGCTGCTGATCTTCGGCTACGGCCCGTTCCCCGCGCTGGGTATCGCCGGCGGCGGCTGGGCGGTCCTGCTCACCACCGCGCTCACCGGGCTGGTGCTGGCCTGGTATGTGCTCTCCGGCCGCAGCCTGGCCCGCCCGCGCCGCTCGAAGCTGCGCTGGCCGTTGTTCGCCGACATCCTACGCGTCGGTGCGGTCGGCTCGGTCAGCACGCTGCAGACCAGCCTGACCGTGGCCCTGACCACCGCCCTGGTCGGCGCCGCCGCCGGCCCGGACTCGGTCGCCGGCTACGGCACCGGCTCCCGCCTCGAATATCTGCTGATCCCTCTCGTATTCGGCCTCGGCGCGCCCTTGGTTGCCCTGGTCGGCACCAATATCGGCGCCGGCCAGCCGCAGCGGGCGCTGCGCATCGCGCTGATCGGCGGCGCCCTGGCCTTCGCCCTGACGGAGTCGATCGGCGTCGCCGCCGCGATCTGGCCGGAGGCCTGGCTCCGCCTGTTCGACACCGATCCCCGCATGCTCGCCACCGGCTCCGCCTATCTGCGCTGGGTCGGCCCGACCTACGGCTTCTTCGGCCTCGGCCTGTCGCTCTACTTCGCCTCGCAGGGCGCCGGCCGCCTGAAATGGCCCCTGATCGCCGGCCTGATGCGCCTGGTCATCGCCGTCGGCGGCGGCTGGCTCGCGCTGCGCCTCACCGGTTCCCTGCAATGGGTGTTCGCCGCCCTCAGCCTGGCGCTGGTCGTCTACGGTATGACGCTGGTAACCGCGGTCGTCTCGGGCGTCTGGTTCCGCCACGCGCTGGGAAGGCATTCGTAGAACGTCGGCGCGGCCTTAAACGTCGTCGGGGTCGAGCGTCACGATCCGCTCCGCCGCCCGCAGATGCACCTCCGCCTCGCGTTCCAGATTCTTCGGAAACCGGGTGCGCTTGGACAGGACGATGGCCTGCTTGGCCTGCGCCTCATGCCAATGCCGCGCTGCCAGCAGGGCCGCCGCCCAGCCCCGCTCGAATTCGGCACGGTTCTCTTTCGGGCTGGCCGCCATACCGTCATCCAATCGCATTGGGGATCAGCGCTGACAGCGCTCGGTGAAGCTGGAGCGGGTGAGGAGAATCGAACTCCCGTATGCAGCTTGGGAAGCTGCCGTTCTACCATTGAACTACACCCGCGCACGCCCCGGAGCGAAACGCGCTTGTCGCGCGACACCATCGGAGAAGGCTTATACGGAGGCTGGGTTGACGGCGCAATCTGTCCCGCCCTAGTTTCGGGCTCGGCGGAGGTTTTCGCCCCTCGTGATTTGTCCGGCCGGATTGCGGCGAGGTGAAACAAGCGCGCTAAAGAGGCCAGCGGAAAACCATGTCGGCGCCTCGGCACCGATCCACATCCAGTTCCGCTGCTCCAAGGTCGGGCCACATCTATAGGGGCCCCACGCCACATGACCGACTCACAAACCCAGTACCGCAGCGCCACTCGCCTCGTGCATGGCGGCACCGTGCGCAGCCAGCACGGCGAAACCTCCGAGGCGATCTTCCTCACCTCCGGCTTCGTCTACGAAAATGCCGAACAGGCCGAAGCCACCTTCGACGGCACCGTCCAGCACTACCAGTATTCCCGCTTCGGCAATCCCACCGTCGCCATGCTCGAACAGCGCCTGGCCGAGATCGAGGGGGCGGAGGCCTGCCGCGTGACCGCCACCGGCATGGCCGCGGTGCACGCCTCCATGCTGTCGCATTTGAAAGCCGGGGACCGCGTTGTCGCCTCCCGCGCGTTATTCGGCTCCTGTCACTGGATCGTCTCCACCCTGCTGCCGCGCTACGGCATCACCACCGAATTCGTCGACGGCGGCGACCTCGCCCAGTGGCGCACCGCCCTCTCCCGGCCGGCCAACCTCGTGCTGCTGGAAACCCCGTCCAACCCGATGCTGGAAATCGTCGATTTGCGCGCCGTCTGCGACCTCGCCCACGCCGCCGGCGCGCTCGTGGTGGTGGACAACGTCTTCGCCACGCCCCTGTTGCAGCAGCCGATGAAATTCGGCGCCGACGTGGTGGTCTATTCCTGCACCAAGCATATAG
>CAINEA010000747.1 GCA_903847525.1 uncultured Acetobacteraceae bacterium
CCCGACCAACATCGGCACCGGGGCCCAACCGGTGGTTGTGACGGTCGGCGGCGTCGCTTCGAAGGCGACCTCAATCACGGTAAACTAGGCGGTCTGAGGTTCGGTGCGCCAGCGAAGGGAAGCGCATGGTGCTGTCCAACGTCAACGAAACGTGGTTGCAGCACAATCATGGAACGGAAGGTGCAAGCAAGATGCCGTCGAGATCGGTGTCGGAGACCGTGAGCGGCATGGACGCCCTGAACGATCTCCCATCGGCATTCCAATTTGCATCCAGAACGTAATTTCCAGGTGGAATGTCGGAGAAAGCAAAAGTTCCCGTCTTGTTATCCCAGGAGGATATGGCGAGCTGTGTGGCATTGTCGGGAAAATGCAGCGAGATGAAGGCGTTGGGCGGAGCGGAGGCAATACGCCCGCGAATCCGACGCCCTTGGGATGACTGCAAGAGGATCGAGACGCTCTTGGTTTGACCCGCTTGCACATCAATCGCAGTAGCAGTCTGAAGTGTGGTTTCCTCTTTATAAAACCGCCGCAGATACACGGGGTTTGTGATGGGCGACGACAGGGCGGGCAGACTCGACACGTCGAGATAATACCGACCCGCTGCCAGGGATGCAAACCGAAACTCACCCTTCCGGTCCACTTTCATTTCGCCATGGACTACGGCAGTACCGTCAACCTTCCGCGTCCAGAGCCGGACCAAAGCGACGCTGGCGCCTTTCTCGGTTGCCGCCTTGCCCTCGATGACACACTGCGGGGTCAACTTCAGCGTCAGCGCAGTGGGTGCATCCGCCGTTGCGGACATCACGACCTGCGTTACGGATTCCTGCGCTGAGGATCCATCCGGATAGCCCAGATAGCCGTTTCGCTGCGCCCAGATGTTGATCCGGGTGGCGGGAAGATTGCGCACCCGGAAGGCGCCTTCGTCATCGGTCAAGATGATCATTCGGTCCTCCCCGCTTGCGGTCACTACGACCCTCGCCCTGGCTATGCCTTTCCCGGTCAGTCCGTCGATCACATGTCCCGCGATCTCGCCAACCGAGCCTTCAGGAGCGGCAAAGGACACGTAGGCCAACGCCATGGAGCACACAAGTCGCGTCGCACACCTCTGACAGGAACCTGCAATCGTCCGCCAGCGCCGCTGGACGTGCGCTGATACCCGAGACACGACGGGGAACCAGGTTGGGTTCATTTGGCACCTACTAAGCCGCTGAGCGGTCTCACCTGAGCCACGGCGTGCTGACCCCTGGTGACTTCGACAACGGTAGCCTGATTCGCAACCTCGGCCAAAGTTTTCGGACCCGGGAAGCCCATATCGTCCTGGCTCCAAGCCCACAGGAAGTAGCGTCCCGGCGGCAATCCCACTACGGAGAAAGTCCCGTCTTCGGAGCCAGCGAGCTCCAAAACATCGCCGGGAGAATTGGGGGTCCCACTCAACATCAACTCGACGACAGGATATGCCCCGCCGTGTTCAGGCATGATCACCTGGCCTTCAATCTGAGCGCATTGAGCAGTAAGGACAACATCCATGGCCTGCGATTCGCCGGGGGACACCGAAAGCATGTCGTGCAGGACAGCGCGTCCCCCGAACCTGATCGATTCGACGCAAAGGGGGCCCTGGGTGCGCGTCACGACCCAATACCGACCGGGAGGGACCGAGGCAAAACTTGAGGACCCATCGCTCGCGGGTTGAGCCCAGTAGCTCTCGCCTGTCGGGGAAGAGGCGGATCGGAGACCGATTGTTGCGGAATCGGGTTGGAGAAC
>CAINEA010000748.1 GCA_903847525.1 uncultured Acetobacteraceae bacterium
CAGGCGCGCCTGCTGGAAATGGGATCGGAAGTCCCACCGCTGGAGCCTTACGTGAGCTATCTGAAATCCCTGGTGGACGAGTTCCGTTTGCCGGAATTCATGCAGGCGCTCGATGCTGCCGAGCCCGGTGTCCGCTGAGATGGGCCCGCGTGACATTGTCCTTGTGGTTGATGACTCGCCCGGCACTTTGGGAATGCTCACGGATGCGTTGGAGGAGGCCGGCTACACCGTTCTGGTAGCTGCCGACGGCGCCGGCGCGGTGGCACTGGTTGAACGGGTGACGCCGGATATCGTCCTGATGGATGCGATGATGCCGGGTATGGATGGGTTCGAGACGACCCGGCGCATTAAGCGGAATCATGCGGTTGCCAGCGTGCCGGTCATTTTCATGACGGGATTGACGGACACGGAAAGCGTGGTGAAGGGACTGGAATCGGGCGGCGTGGACTATGTCACCAAGCCGGCTGCCCCCGACGAGATTATTGCTCGGATCAAGGTGCATCTGGCGAATGCCCGCCAGGCACGAAGCGCCCATCAGGAACTCGATACGACCGGACGCTTCCTCCTTGCCGTGGACAGTGCGGGGCTGATCCGCTGGTGTACGCCCCAGGCCGCCCGCCTGTTGGCGAACGACGCCACGGTGGATGCAACCGCGTTGCCGGCGGACCTCGTTGCCCGCATCATTCAACGGCGTGATGACGTGACGGACGCATTACCAGCGCATACCTCGTTCATGTTGGAACGACAGGGTGTCGTGCTGGAGATTTCCTATGTGGGCAGGATCGGGCCAGGTGAGTTTCTATTGCGGCTGATCGAAGCCAAGACGGAGGAAAACGCCGGTCTGCTCAAGCTGCGCCTGGGTTTGACAACACGGGAAGCCGAAGTGCTGTTCTGGCTGGCGCGCGGAAAACCAAATCGCGACATCGCCGAAATTCTCGGGATGAGCCCGCGAACCGTGAACAAGCATTTGGAGCAGGCTTACACCAAGCTGGGAATCGAGAACCGTGCGGCCGCGGTTGCTCTGGCGGTACGGGCGCTGACGACGCCCTGACGACGCTCAAACCGGCGCTACGCGGCGGGCTCGGGGCCCGGCTTGGACGCGGTGCCCTTTATCCGTTCGCGGATGCCCTGGAACAGCACATACAGGATCGGGATGACGAAAATCCCCAGGAAGCTTGCCGCGATCATGCCGGCGAATACCGGCGTGCCGACATTGCGCCGCGCCAGCATGCTTGGTCCGACCGCAACGACCAACGGCAACAGCCCCAGGATGAAGGCGAAGCTGGTCATCATCACCGGGCGGAACCGCAGTCGTGCGCCGTTGGTCGCCGCTTCCAGAAGCGGCACGCCTTTTTCGCGTTCCTCCTTGGCGAATTCGACGATCAGGATGCCGTTCTTGGCGGCGAGGCCGATCAGCACCACGAGGCCGATCTGGCCGTACAGGTCCAGCGTCAGTCCGCCCAGCACGACCCCGAGGAACGACCCGGCGATGCCGACCGACACCGACAGCAGCACCGGCACCGGAATGGTCCAGCTTTCATACAGGCCGACCAGGAACAGGTAGGCGAACAGGATGGCGAACCCAAGCACGATCGTGGTCTGGCCTTCCGCGCGCTTTTCCTGGAACGCCGTGTCCGTCCAATCGCCGCGATAGCCCGGCGGCAGGGTGCGTGCGGCCACCGCATCCATCGCCGCGAGCGCCTGGCCGGATGATACGCCGGCCGCCGGGCTGCCCTGGATCGTCACGGCGCGGCGGTTGTTGTAGCGGATCAGTGCTTGCGGACCTTGCACCACGCGCACCTCGACGATGCTGCGCAGCGGGATCAGGTCTCCGGCATCATTGCGCACGTTGATACGGTAGATGTCGTCCACCGAGGACCGGTCGGCGGCCTCGGCCTGGATCTGCACCTGCCAGGTGCGGCCGAACAGGTTGAAGTCGTTGACGTAGTAGCCGCCGAGCGAGGCCTGCAGCGCCTGGAATACGGAGTTCAGCTTCAGGCCGAGCACGGACGCCTTTTCCCGGTCGATATCCAGATAGATCGATGGCGCGGTGGCGGAGAACGTGGAAAATACCCGGTTCAAGGATGGATCCTGGTTGGCTGCGACCAGCAGACCGCGCATCACCTGCGCCAAAGCCTTGGAATCGCCGCCGCGCATGTCCTGCAGCACATAGGTGAAGCCGCCGCCGGTGCCGAGGCCGATGATCGGCGGCGGCGCCAGCGGCACGACGACGGCGCCTTGCACGGCACGCAATTTTCCCGCCAGCCGGCCGATGATGGCGCGCGCGGTCTGCGACGGATCGGTCCGCTCCTCGAACGGCTTTAAGGACACGATGGTGAAGGCGGCATTGGGCTGGCTGTAGCTGTCGATGAAGTTCAGGCCGGCGATCGAGGAGATATCGGCAATTGACGGTTCAGTCGCCAGGATTTGCTCGACCTGCTTCACCACCTCCAGGGTTCGCCCGACGGATGCGCCATCCGGCAACTGAATGACGGTAAAGAACGCGCCCTGGTCATCTTCCGGCAGGAAGCCGGTGGGCGTTATTTTACCGAGGCCAAAGATAGCGAAGGCCGCTATCGCCACCAGCGGAATGCTGATGATGGCAATCCGCACCAGGCGCGCAACCACCAAACCGTAGGCGTCGCGAACCTTGTCGATGGCGCGCATGACGTAGCCGATCGGGCCGCGCCTGGGGCCATGCTGGGGTTTCAGCAGGATCGCGCAGAGCGCCGGGGAGAGCGTCAGGGCGTTGATCGCCGACAGGAACCTAGACACACCGACGGTCACTGCGAACTGGCGGAACAATTCGCCGGAGATGCCGGAGATGAAGCCAATCGGCACGAACACCGAGAGCAGCACCAGCGTGATCGCGATGATCGGTGCGGTCAGCTGGGTCATCGCCGCCTTGGTCGCTTGCGCGGGCGTCTCGTCGGGATGGCTGTGCATCCGCTCCTCGACACCTTCCACAACGACAATGGCGTCATCCACCACGATCCCGATCGCCAGCACGATGGCGAGCAGCGAGACGGAGTTGGCAGAGTAGC
>CAINEA010000749.1 GCA_903847525.1 uncultured Acetobacteraceae bacterium
CCCATCAGCACCAGTCCGGAACGCGCGAACTGCTCCGCATCCCCGAACATCTCCCCCCACGAAGGCGCCCACTCCACAACCATCAGCAAGGCCAGCCCGCCGGCCCCGGCCGACCCGTGCAACGCCCGCAACGCCCGTCCCGGCCGCCCCGCATCCGGGCGCAGATACAGGATCGCCAGCCAGCACCCCAGCGCCACCGCCACCGACAGGCAGCCAAACGCCACCCTCAGCATCGGCCCGTCCGTTTGTTCGGTTGCATTCCGGCCTTCGGGTCTGTCACGCTAACCTCATGAACAGGGCGGGCACGCGAGTGCCGGCCCGCACTGCAGTGCAGGCCAGGACATAACCGGCCGCCAATGGGAGGTCCATGATGGACATCGACACCACCGCAGACCTGGCCGCCGCCGCCTGGACACTGCCGCTCGACCAGATCGACGTTAGCAACCCCCATCTCTACCAGCAGGATTGCTGGCAACCCTATTTCGCCCGCCTGCGCCAGGAAGACCCCGTCCACCTCACCGAAAACGGCATGTACGGCACCTATTGGTCCGTCACCCGCTACCACGACATCATGCAGGTCGACAGCAGCCACCAGACCTTCTCCTCGGACGCCACGATGGGCGGCATCGCCATCCGCGACGTGCCAATGGACGCCCGCCGCCCCAGCTTCATCTCGATGGACCCGCCCAAGCACGACGAACAGCGCAAGATCGTCTCCCCAATCGTCGCCCCGATGAACCTGGCCAAGCTCTCCGGCACCATCCGCGAACGCGTCATCCAGATCCTCGACAACCTCCCCCGCAACGAGACCTTCGACTGGGTCGAGCGCGTCGCCGTCGAACTCACCACCCAGATGCTCGCCACCCTGTTCGACTTCCCGTTCGAGGAACGCCGCAAGCTCACCTACTGGTCCAACGTCGCCACCGTGAACACCCGCGCCGGCACCGAGATCGATTCGGAGGCAAAGCGCGACGCCGTGCTCCAGGAAGCCGTCGTCTACTTCAAGGAACTATGGGACCAACGCGCCAAGGAACCCCCGCGCGCGGACCTGATCTCCATGCTCGCGCATGGGGAGGCAACGCGCGATCTCCCCTCCCGCCCGCACGAATTCCTCGGCAACCTCCTGCTGCTCATCGTCGGCGGCAACGACACCACCCGCAACTCCATCTCCGGCGGCCTCTGGGCGCTCAGCCAGAACCCGGACCAGTTCCGCAAGCTGCGCGAGAACCCCAACCTGATCCCATCCCTGGTGCCGGAAATCATCCGCTACCAGTCCCCCGTCATCCACATGCGCCGCACCGCCCTCACCGACACCGAACTCGCCGGCAAGCACATCAAAAAGGGCGACAAGGTCGTCATGTGGTACATCTCCGGCAACCGCGACAGCACCGCGATCGAGAACGCCGACGATTTCATCATCGACCGCCCCCGCGCCCGCCAGCATCTGTCCTTCGGCTTCGGCATCCACCGCTGCGTCGGCAACCGCCTCGCCGAAATGCAACTCGCCATCCTCTGGGAAGAACTGCTCAAGCGCATCCACCGGATAGAGGTCGTCGGCGAACCAAAGCGCCTCTATTCCAACCTGCTCCGCGGCATCAACTCGTTGCCGGTGCGCATTCCGGCATAATCGGCAGTCAACGAATCAAGGGAAGCAAGGCCAGGGCTCTGCCCTGGACCCGCTGGGCGCCGCGCGCCCAGACCCGCATCC
>CAINEA010000750.1 GCA_903847525.1 uncultured Acetobacteraceae bacterium
GAGTGGCTTTCATCTTCGGGCTCCGTCGCGGGCTTTTGGGCTTCCCCCATTGGGGTCGCCAGGTGGATTGCCCGGGGGGGCATCGGTAGCGGGGTTCTCGCGGTTCATAAAGGCGTGGACCGTCGGGTCGCGACATTTCTCGCGCAGTTCGCTGGGCGAGCCATGCGCGATCGGGGTGTGGGTGTCCGCGTCGAGGAAGATTCCGTCGTCGCAGATGGCGAACAGGCTGGGCAATTCGTGACTGACCATTACCACCGTCGTGCCGAAGCCGTCGCGCAGGTCAAGGATCAAATCGTCCAGCCGGCGGGCGCTGATCGGGTCGAGGCCGGCGGAGGGCTCGTCAAGGAATATGATGTCGGGATCGAGCGCGAGGGCGCGGGCGAGGCCGACCCGCTTGCGCATGCCGCCACTGAGATCGGACGGCATCACGCTGCCATCCGCGTCCAGCCCGACCAGGTCGAGCTTGATGCGCACCAGGCGGTCGATGGCGGCATCGTCCAGATCGGTGAACATGCGCATCGGCAGGGCGACATTGTCGGCAATGCTCATGGAACTCCAGAGCGCGCCCGCCTGGAACAGCACGCCGCTTCTCCGGCCGATCTCGTCGCGGCGTTCGTCGGTGGCGGCCCAGTAATCCTCGCCGCGGATCTGCACGGTGCCGGCGCTGGGACGCAGCAGGCCGATCATCGTCTTCATCAGCGTGCTCTTGCCGCAGCCGCTGCCGCCCATGATGGCGAAAATCGAACCAGCGGCGACGGCAAAGCTGACATCGTGCTGCACCGGGGCGGCTCCATATCCGAAGGCCAGGCCCTGTGCCTCGATCTTCAGCTCCTTCTTCGTGCCGGGGGACAGCAGCATCAAAAATTCAGTGCGTTGGCGCAAACGGCAAACACGGCGTCGAGCATGATGACACCGACGATACCCACGACGACCGCGCTGGTGGCGGCCTGTCCGACATCGGCGGCACTGCGCCCCGCGCGCAATCCGATCCGGCATCCGGTGATGGCGATCAGCAGGCCGAAAGCGACGCTCTTGGCCAGTCCGAAGAAGACCTGCGACATGGCCACGGCATATTGCACATGGTCGATATAGGTCATCGGCGCGAGATGCAGCATGGCGGTGGCAACCAGGAATCCGCCGAATATCCCGGCCAGCGAGCCATACAGATATAGCAAAGGCATCATCAGGGTCAGTGCCACGATCCGGGGCAGGATCAGATAGTCGGACAGCTTCACGCCGACGGCCTGCAACGCGTCGAGTTCTTCGTTGCCCCGCATGGTAGCGATATGCGCGGCATAGGCACCGCCGGTGCGCCCGGACATGACGATCGCGGTAATCAGCGCAGCGATCTCTCGCACCACCGCGATGCCGACGAGATTCGCGACATACACGTCCGCGCCGAACTTGCGCAGCTGAACCGCCCCTACAAAGGAGAGAATGCCGCCCATTAGGATGTTCACGATGATCACGATCGGCAAGGCGGAGATGCCCGCATCCCGAAGGCAGTCCACCAGATCCGCCCGGCGCATGAAGGCCTGTCCGCGGATGGCCGCCCCGCCGCGCAGGATGGCATCGCCCAGCATGGCGGCGATCTCGCGCGTTTCCGCCCAGGCCGCCAGCGCGTTCTTGCCGATAGACGTCAACAGAGAGACGGGCTTGGCGGCGGGTGGTGGAAAATGCGCACGCGGCATGAGGGCGAGCAACCGGACCGCGGCAGGCGGCAGGCCGGTCAAATCCAGCGTGAC
>CAINEA010000751.1 GCA_903847525.1 uncultured Acetobacteraceae bacterium
CGTGTCGTTGCCGCGAGACGTTCTGGTTTGAGCCGTCTCGAGACCGCGCAGCCGTTCTCTGTCAGCGAGTCATCGGTGCGGCGATGGTGTCGGTTGGACCGCGAGCAGGGCAGTGTGGCTCCCAAGCCGATGGGTGGCACGCGGCCCTTCGCCTTGGCCAGCGAACGCGCTTGGCTTGTCGAACGGATCGCCGAGCAACCCGATGTGGCGTTGCGCACCTTGCTTGCGGAGCTGCACGACCGCGACATCACGGTCAGCTATTTCGCGGTGTGGAACGTCGTCGACCGTGCTGGTCTCAGCTATAAAAAACAGCCTGCACGCCAGCGAACAGGACCGGCCGAACGTTGCCCGCCGGCGTCTGCAGTGGCAACAAAGGCAAGCCACGGTCGATGCCCGGTCGGCCAGCGCCTGGTCGCCAAAGTGCCTCACGGCCATCGCAAAACCTTGACGTTCGTTGCGGCCTTGCGATTCGACGGCATCTGCGCGCCGTGTCTGCTGGATCAGCCGATCAACGCGATCAGTTTTCGGGCCTATATCGAGCAATTCCTGGTGCCCACGTTGCGACCCGGCGACATCGTGGTGATGGACAATCTGAGCAGCCACAAGGCCCCGGCCATCCGTCGGGCGATCCGGAGCGCAGGGGCCAAGCTGATCTTCCTACCGCCCTATAGCCCCGACCTGAACCCAATCGAACAGGTGTTCGCCAAACTCAAGACGCTGCTGCGCAGGGCCAATGCCCGCACCATCGAAGCAGCTTGAAAGGCAATCGGAGAACTCCTCGGCAGCTTCACCGCTCAGGAATGCGCCAATTACCTCGTCAATTCAGGGTATGGGTCAACGTAAAGCAATCATGCTCTATTGTCCGCCAGATATGCGACCTATTGTAGTCGACCTCGAGCGAAAAAAAATCGAATTCAGGCGGCACGCCCGCATGATCAAGACGCTCGTTTATGTTTTCCGCCGTGACGTGCAAATCGCATAACGTTAGCGCCCAGGCCATGTTGGCCTCACCCCCATCGACCCAAACGCCACGCCAGCCCCTGCTCGAGAAGCAGCCTTGTGTTGCATTCGTTTCCCATTTCGGCATCGATTTACACGAAAAACCGGTCTTTCTCGCTGATCCGCGGAAACGCGGCTGCGATCATACCGTCTTCGCCATTTTTGCTATAGACCTCCGCACCAAAGGCCAACAGAGAGCGTCGGTCCGAATACCGCCCGTTGGCGGCCGCGATCTTAAATGAAAGTTCGCCACGGTCCACGCTGACTTGAGGGGGGCGGGATGGTAGGCGACGTTATCGGCACGTTCACGGGTTCTGTCCGTATTAACATGAGCCCTTGGGTGGCCAGGATTTTTTTTACGATACGTCCGGCAGCACTCATATTAAGATGCCCCAAAACGTCACTTCTTTGAACGCATACGATGTTTTCTTTCACTCCGCCAGGCTGGATCGCCATGCTTGATTCCCGAATGGCTTCTGTGCCCGTTCGCCCGATTGACGGCCTGGCAAAGGTCCGTTATCCAATCCCTCTGCCGACAAGGAAGGACTGAGATGGCCAACGGTCGTCAGGGTACGTTGGGTCCTGTAGGACGCGCGATCAAGGGTCTGATTTACCTATCCCGCAGAATCCACGCGCTGCTGGAGGAGGGGGCGATTCGTGCCGAGGGACATGAATTCGGAATGGACGGCGGCCCCGAACTACAGGTCGAAATATTGAACCTACTGAGGCATTTTACCCCGCGTAAAGTGGTTGGGTTCGACAAGATCCGGGTCGGGCGGTGCGGCGACGGCGGCTATGTACTGCTGAACGATTTCGCCGGGGTCGAAACTGCGCTGTCGTTCGGCATCGAACAGGAGTGCACATGGGACATGGATATCGCGGCCCGTGGTGTCGATATTCATATGTACGATCATACGGTGGATGGTCCGCCGGCCGTCCATCCGCGATTTCGGTTTTTCAAAAAAAGGATTTCGGCGACCGCTGGTAAACAAAGCGAGACTCTCGGCAATATCCTGGCGACAATTCCCGCTTCAGGAAACCGTATCCTCCTCAAGGCCGACATCGAGGGATCCGAATGGGAGATGTTCGAGCACAGCACGATAGAGGACTTGTCCAGGATATGCCAGATCGTTTGCGAATTTCACGATTTTTCACGAATTGCGGACCCTGTATGGCGCAATCGGGCGATAGCGGTAATGTCCAAATTAAAGTCGATATTCGAGGTCGTCCATGTTCACGGCAATAACCACACTTCGCTTCTGTCTCTCGCGAATATCCCATTTCCTGATGTCATAGAAGTAACTATGGCCCGTAAGAATTACTATAATTTTGAAGATGAATCCGACCTTTTTCCCACGGATCTGGATTTTCCTAATCAGGGTAAGCGGCCGGACATCTTCTTGGGAAATTTACGTTTTCCGAATGGAGCCTCGGATGCCTAAAACAGTATGGATAGATGTCGAAGATTTATTCGAGTTCGCGGTGCGTAACTCGAGGCCGACCGGAATCCAGCGCCTAGCCTACGAGCTGTACCGACGATTTCATTCGACGTTCAGCGACAGCGGCCAAGTTCGGTTTTTGCGGATCGATTTTGTGCGCAATACTTTTTATACCGTGGACTGGCTGGCGATCGAAAGTCTCTTTATGGGCCTTTCCGAGGGGAAAGAAACGGAAAAGGAGCCCGAACGCTCCAGTTCCGACGAATTGCGGTTACATTCGGCGTTCCGCCTGTTGGTGAAGCGAACGCTGCACAAACTTCCACTCGAGGTACGCCACCGCCTTATTGATACGATACAGCTTCAAATAAAGGCACTACAGGCATTTATCGATCTGTGTTCGTTCGTTGTGCGGAGATTATGGCGTAGGACGCTGCTAATTCTGCGAAGCGTTGGACGTCGGATAAAGGGGGGGCAAGACACTTTGCCTGTCAACGATGATTTTGCCCAGCTGGCCCAGCCGGGTGACATTGTTTTAGCCATGGGAGCAAACTGGGCACATCCGAATTATGCGAAATTGATCGAGGCGGCTCGCTCGAGATTCGGCATCGAGTTCGGCCTGCTCGTTTATGATGTGATACCAATATTCTGTCCGGAATGGTGTCCGCAGGAATTACGGCCAGTTTTTGGGGCTTGGCTAAGTTCGATCTTGCCTTCGGCGGATCGCATTTTCGCCATATCCCAGCACACGGCGGATGACCTTGTCCGTTTCGCGGCGCAGTCAGGCATCCGGTTACGGAGCGCACCACACGTCATACCGATCGGCACAGGCTTCGAATCCAGGACACCGGCAATCCGGATTGACGACGACAAGCCTCCTATCCCTGGCGGATATGTGTTATTCGTCTCTACGATTGAAGCCAGAAAGAACCACCAGTTGCTGCTTCGTGTCTGGCGGCGATTGCTGGAGGACAAGCCAGCGTCGGAGGTTCCAACACTTGTATTTGCTGGGCGGGTCGGGTGGTTGACCTCCGATCTGATGGCACAACTCACAAACGCGGATTACTTGCAAGGCAAGATCATCGTGAAAAGCAATCTTTCGGACGTAGCGTTGGAAAAACTTTATCGCGGCTGCCTCTTTACCGTCTTTCCATCATACTACGAAGGATGGGGTTTGCCTGTTGGCGAAAGCCTGGCATTCGGCAAGCCCTGCCTCGCATCGTGTCGAACATCGATCCCGGAGGTAGGCGGCAGATTCTGTCGTTATTTCGATCCCGATAACGTCACCGAAGCTTACACTATCATCAGGGGCTTGATCGAGCACCCGGACGATCTCGCCGCCTGGGAAGCGGACATCAGAGAAAATTTTCGTCCCACCACCTGGGAAACCGCCGCCCGCGTCATGCTGACGAAGTTGGGATTGCTGGCACCGGACCCGCCAGCAATCCACCCGGCGTGACCGGTTTCCTTGGCGCGGCTCGGGTGCTGCCTCACGCTCTCTGGCGCCTTCTTCCACCGACCCTCCGCCGTAATGCGATGAACCAAACGACGGCGTGGCTCTCGCCGCGGCCCGACGCCGTGCCCCCGGCCTGTGCCCATGGTCTGGCAGTCGCGGGGGAGTTTTCCCGAGCCTCTGGGATTGGAGAATCCGCTCGGATTATGGCGGCCGCGGCGCGCAGTCTAGGGGTTCCTGTCTGGCGCACCGATATCGCGCCACTGGTTGACGCGGCGGCTGAATTGCCACCGCCCGACGACCCGTTGCCGCCCGCTGGGGCACCCATGGTGGTGCATATCAATGCGCCGCTACTGCCGCTCGCATTCCTGCGTCTGCCCCGCGCTCTGTTGAAAAACCGCCGCATCATCGGCTACTGGTTCTGGGAGCTACCCAATGTGCCCCCGAATTGGCGCACCGGGGTACGGTTCGTGCACGATATCTGGACCCTATCGCGCTTCACCGCCGCCGCGTTGGAGCCGTTGAAGCCCGGCGGGGTGCGGGTCGTACCCCCTCCCCTCGCCGACGCGCCGCCCATCGCCGCGCATGCCGATCGCGCCGCCTTCGGCCTGCCGGACGAAGCGGTTATCACGCTGGTGTCGTTCAACCTCGCCTCGTCCTTCGCCCGCAAAAACCCTCTCGCCGCCATCGCGGCATTCCGGGAGGCTTTCGGCAACCGCCCTGACCGCATCCTGGTGCTGAAGATCGGCCACCCCAACCACGCCCCCGCCGATTTCGAGCGGCTGAGACAAGCCGCCCAGGCCCCCAACATCCGCATCGAAACCCGGTCCTTCCCCACCGCCGACAGCCACGCCCTGACCGCCTGCTGCGACATCGTCCTCTCCCTCCACCGCAGCGAGGGATTCGGCCTGGTTCCGGCCGAGGCCATGTTCCTCGGCAAACCTGTCATCGCCACCGCCTGGTCGGGTAACATGGACTTCATGGACACCGACACCGCCGCC
>CAINEA010000752.1 GCA_903847525.1 uncultured Acetobacteraceae bacterium
CAGGCGATCAGCAGGTTGGCTGTGTAGCCGTCCACCTTCAGCACCGCGCCGAGGAAGAACAACGCATAGAACTGCCCGGTGTACCAGACCACCGCCTGTCCGGCGACCAGGCCGAACAGCGCCAGAATGGCGATCTTGGCGTTCTTCCACTGGCCGAACGCCTCGGTCAGCGGCGCCTTGGAGCCGGTGCCCTCAGCCTTCATCTTCAGGAAGGCCGGGCTTTCGTTCAGCTGCAGCCGGATCCACACCGAGACCGCGAGCAGCGCGATCGAGACGATGAACGGAATGCGCCAGCCCCAGACATCAAAATCGCTGCCGGTGGCGGCGCGGCTGACCAGAATCACGATCAGCGACATGAACAGGCCCATGGTCGCGGTGGTCTGGATCCAGCTGGTGTAGAAGCCACGGCGGCCCTGCGGCGCGTGCTCGGCGACATAGGTAGCGGCACCGCCATATTCGCCACCCAGCGCCAGGCCCTGCAGCATGCGCAGCGCGATCAGGATGATCGGCGCGGCCACGCCAATCTGGTCGGAGGTTGGCATGATGCCGACGATGAAGGTGGACGTGCCCATGATCAGGATCGTGACCAGGAAGGTATATTTCCGGCCGACAAGATCACCCAGGCGGCCGAACACCAGCGCGCCGAACGGACGCACCAGAAAGCCCGCGGCAAAGGCCAGCAGGGCGAAGATGTTGCGCGTCGATTCCGGGAACTGGCCGAAGAACTTGGCGCCGATGATGACCGCGAGCGACCCGTAAAGGTAGAAATCGTACCATTCGAAGACGGTGCCCAGCGAGGAGGCGATAATCACCTTCCGCTCTTCCCGGGTCATCGCACGGTTGGCCGAAGCAGCGGCCGCGGCAGTGCGCGGTATGCTAGCTGTCGTCATTTTGATCGTCGCTCCCGATCGTTTGGACGCCATAGGCCCCAAATCGTTGTTATGCCTCTTGATGGAGATCAATTGGCGTGTTTGGCAAGTCAAATATCTTACTCACGGTCGGCTGACACGCCGGCTACACAATTTTAGTGCGTGGCCGCCTTATGTCGATGGCGAAAAGGCGCCGTATACGACAGGAAGTGGCGATCCGGCGGGTCGCGAACACGCGGTGCCGCTTCCACGAAGACCGCCGGTTTGCCAGCGCCGGGTTCGCCCGGCCCAGTTCGCCAGCGATAGACTTCATCCACACATGGAAAAAGCTTCATGCGGCGCCGCAGCCTCGCCGCAATTGCGCCAATCCTCCGCCGCAGCCGGGCGGTCATATCCCCCTGTCCGGCAATTCAGCCGGATTTTAGGGCCAAGCCAATGACCAATCTTTCTCGCCTCACCCTCGCCACCCTCCTGATGGGCAGCCTGGCGCTGCCGGCGATCGCCCAGGACACGAAATCCCCGAAGGACGTGTCCGCAACCGCAACCTCCAGCGTGCTGACGACGAAGCCGGCGCCCGCGACGAAGACCAGCGAAGCCCCCGTCAAGCCGAGCCTGCTGAAGCACGGCGTGCACAAGGCGGCCGCCACCAGCGAGGTTCCCGCGGCCGTCACGAAGGCGCCGGTAGCCGGCACCGTCACCAGCGCCCCGGCTGCCAACGTCCCGTCCAAGGACGCGAAAGCCACGAGCGTCACGAAGGACGTGACCAAGGACAGCGCCGTGAAGCCGCAGACCACCGCGCCCGTCACCAAGACAAACTGACGCGAAAATATCCGGGCCGGGAGAGGAGCTCCCGGTCCGGAAACCGCTTTCGACACATACCGTCAACACATCGCCTTTTTCCCGTCATGATTGCCTGCTTCATTCCCGATCGACGACAAAGGAGCGAACCCGATGATCCACAATGGTTTTCGCCGGATCGCGCTGGCCCAAGGATTGCTGCCCAACCATGGCGGCCACGCCGGCTTTGCCGAAACGGGCCACGAAACCGCATCGGGCGCACCTATCCGGCACGTAGCTGGTGGGGACGAGAAGGATACTGGTTTCCGCCCCCCCTCCCCCGGACAGGCTATCTACCCGCCCGAGCGGCAAATTCAGGTCTGACCACCCAAACCTGAACTTGACGCAACGCCGCCCCCGCATGATCACTCCGCGCAACGCTCCTTCACTTTGTTCACTGCGGAAGATGATCTGTGTCGATGCCTCCCCAGGACCTGTCCACGCCGCCCGCGGCGGCCCTTAACCAATCTCCCCTCGCTTTCGGCCTGACCTTCGCCGATCTCGCCGCCCGGGACGGGCTGATCCGCCTGGACCGGCTGTTTCTGGACAAACTGGTGGCAGACGATGCCACCCTGCACGCCAGCCTGATGGCGGCGCGCGCCACGCCCGAGAGCCTGGACGCGAAGGCGGAAGGTGAACTGGTCGTCGCCCTTGGACGCCATCTGGATCCCTTCATCGCCACGCTGTTCGGCATCGAGGCCGAAACCGGTGCGATCGCCGCCCGCACCCGCGCGCTCGATCCCATTCACGCCTGCAAGCGGCTGTTCGTGCAGCGCCAGGCGGTGAAGAAATACGCCGATCCCTCCGGCTTCGACGGTCCCGCATTGCGCGAGACGCTGATCGCGGCCGGCATCCAGCCCTTCACCGAGCAGCGTTTCGCCGAGCAGGTGAAAATCTGGGAGCAGGCCAAGGACGAGGCGAACCTCGATCCCGCGCTGCGCTATGCCGCCTGGGCGACGATTACCCCAGCGGGCCGTGCGGCACACACCGGCGGCACGCTGTTTCGCGTCCCTGCCCGTCCGGACCCCGCCCATCTGGTGCCGATCGAGACGATCGAGCGCAACGGCGTGACCATGCTGCGGCTCCCCGAACACGATTGGCGCCCGCGCGACGGCTTCGGGCTGACCGATCCCGGCATGAACGACCAGCAGGCGCTGGACCAGATCAACTACTGCATCTGGTGCCACACCCAGGGCAAGGACAGCTGTTCCAAGGGCCTGACCGACCGCAAGACCGGGGCTTTCCAGAAATCGCCGTTCGGTGTGACGCTCGCCGGCTGCCCGCTGGACGAGAAGATCAGCGAGATGCACACGCTGCGCGCCGAGGGCGCGCTGCTCGGCGCCTTCGCCACCATCGCCGTCGACAACCCGATGATGGCGGCCACCGGCCACCGCATCTGCAACGACTGCATGAAGGCCTGCATCTACCAGAAGCAGGAACCGGTCGACATTCCGCAGGCCGAGACCTCGATCCTGAAGGATGTGCTGGCGCTGCCCTGGGGGGTGGAGATCTATTCGCTGCTGACGCGCTGGAACCCGCTGGACATCCGCCGTCCGCTGCCGCGACCGGACAGCGGCAGAAAAGTGCTGATCGTCGGCCTCGGGCCGGCCGGGTTCACGCTGGCGCATCATCTGATGAACGACGGGCACAGCATCGTCGCCATCGATGGGCTGAAGATCGAGCCGCTGGGTTTCGATCCGAACGCGCCGGTACGCGACGTGGAGACGCTGTACGAGAACCTGGACGACCGGGTGATGGCAGGCTTCGGCGGCGTGGCGGAGTACGGCATCACCGTGCGCTGGAACAAGAACTATCTAAAACTGGTGCGCCTGCTGTTGGTGCGCCGGGCGCAGTTCGCGCATTTCGGCGGCGTGCGCTTCGGCGGCGGCGCGACGCTGTCGATCGACGATGCCTGGAACATGGGATTCGACCACATCGCGCTGTGCATGGGGGCGGGCAAGCCGACCATCCTGGACATTCCGAACGGCCTGGCCCGCGGCGTGCGGCAGGCATCGGACTTCCTGATGGCGCTGCAGCTGACCGGCGCGGCGAAGATGTCGTCGATCGCGAATCTTCAGCTGCGCCTGCCGGTGATCGTCATCGGCGGCGGCCTGACCGCGATCGATACCGCGACCGAGAGCCTGGCCTATTATGTGCGCCAGGTGGAGAAGTTCGCGCTGCGCACCTCCCGGCTGATCGCCGAACGCGGCGAGCAGGCGGTGCGGGCGAACTGGAGCGCGGAAGAGGCGGCCATCGCCGACGAGTTCCTGGTTCATGCCGCGGCCATCGCCGACGAGCGGCGCGCGGCCGCGGCGGAGAACCGGCCGCCGCACCTGGCGCAGCTACTGGATAGCTGGGGCGGCGCCACGGTCGCCTATCGCCGCCGGCTGACCGATGCGCCGTCCTATACGCTGAACCACGAGGAGGTGGCCAAGGCGCTGGAGGAAGGCGTGCGCTTCGCCGAGGGGCTGACGCCGCAGGCAGTGGAAACCGACGAATACGGCCACGCCGCCGCACTGAAACTATCCCGCGCGGACGGTTCGGACGTGACCCTGCCGGCCCGCGCCATCCTGGTCGCCGCCGGCACCCAGCCGAACACCATCCTGGCGCGCGAGGATCACCGCATCCAGCTCGACGGCAAATACTTCCAGGCGGTTGACGAGAACGGCAACCCGGTGACGCCCGAACGCGCGATCTCCAAGCCGGCCCAGGCCCAGGTGCTGATGCACCGGGCAGCCGCGGGAACTCCGGGCGACGGGCGGTTCCTCAGCTTTTTCGGCGACCTGCACCCGAGCTTCTTCGGCAACGTGGTGAAGGCCATGGGCGGCGCGAAGCGCGGCTACCCCGTTGTCTCCCGCGCACTGGCGGCCCGGCCGGCGACCGAAATTGCCGGCGCCGACCTGATCGCTCGCTGCAAGGCCGATCTTTCGCCGGTGGTACATGCGGTCCATCGCCTGACGCCGACGATCGTGGAGGTGGTGCTGCACGCCCCTGCCGCCGCCCGCGCCTTCCAGCCCGGCCAGTTCTATCGGCTGCAGAATTTCGAGATGATGGCGCCACGGCTCGCGGAGCCCGG
>CAINEA010000753.1 GCA_903847525.1 uncultured Acetobacteraceae bacterium
GCTGGACATCTACCCGTTCCAGCAACGCGCCCAGGCGATGGCGATCTTCGGCATGGGGGTGATGCTGGGGCCCATCCTGGGGCCCACCCTCGGCGGCTACCTGACCGACGCCTATAATTGGCGCTGGGTGTTCTACGTGAACGTGCCGGTGGGCGTGATCGCGATCACCGGACTGCTGATCTTCATGCCAAAGGCACCGAAACGCCCGGAACTCACCTTCGACTGGACCGGATTCGGTGTGCTGGCGCTCGGCGTCGGCTGCCTGCAGATGATGCTGGACCGCGGCCAGGACCAAGACTGGTTCACCTCGCGCGAGATCATCGTTGAGGCGACGCTGGCTGGCCTGGGACTGTATCTGTTCGTGGTGCACATGTTCACGGCGGAAAAGCCGTTTCTGCCGCCGGCGATCTTCCGCGATGCCAATTTCACCTCGGCGATGCTGATGATGTTCTGCACCGGGGCAGTGCTGCAGGCAAGTTCGGCACTGCTGGCGCCCTATTTGCAGAATCTGGCTGGTTATCCGGTAGCCACCGCCGGGCTGACGATGGCGCCGCGCGGCCTCGGCACGATGGTGTCGATGCAGGTCGCCGCACGGCTGATCCAGCGCTATGACGCCCGCAAGGTCATGGCCGCCGGATTGCTCACCCTGGGATGGTCTTTCCACAGCATGAGCCAGTGGACCCCCGATGTTTCCCAGAACACGATGCTGGTAACGTTGCTGCTGCAGGGCTGTTCGCTCGGGCTGATCTTCAACCCGATGACGGTGATGGCCTTCGCCACCCTACCAGTGAACCTACGGGGCGATGCCACGGCGTTGCAGGCCCTGTCGCGCAACCTCGGCGCGGCTATCGGGATCTCGGTGCTGTCGTTCATGTTGACCCGCAACACGCAGATATCGCACGCCGATATCACGGCATATGTCACGCCGTTCAACCGGATGCTGCAGGATCATCAGGCGATCTCGCACTATCTGGCGCCCTCCACCAGCGCCGGGGCGCACCTGCTGGACCAGGTGATCAACCGCCAGGCCCTGATCATCGCCTATAACGACGACTATCGGATCATGACGTTCTTCGTGGTGCCACCGCTGTTACTGCTGACGCTGATGCGCCGGCCGGCGGGGATGGGCAATCGGCCCAATACCGGCGTCCCAGCGCCAAAGCCGGAAGTCGAACCAGCCACGGTACGGGCCGGAGGCAACTGAGCTCCGGCCCTTTAGATCCGACGGCTATTGGACCTTGCCGTCACCTTTGAGCGGCTGGACGCTGCCGCTCAGCTTGTTGCCCCTCAAGATCGCTTCCGTGGCGGTAAAGTTCACGACAAAATAGGTATTGTAACCGCCGGTGTTTTTGAAGACATTGTTCTCGATCAATATCTCATGGGTCGGCTGGGTAACGCCCTCATTCCCGATCATGATGGCGCCAGTGTGATTTTCTGCCTTCGGCCCCTTCAGGATGTTGTTGCCCCTGACCAAAACATCGCCGCCAATGGGGATTTCGATCTCATAGCTGGCCGTTCCCTCCGTGCCGTCCGAAATTGTTGTGTCGGTCACTTCAGTGCGCAGCGACCGGGATTTGATATGATGTGCCTGGTTCGTATCGGTGAATTTGGAGCGCTCGATACGCAAGAGTTGTAAACGCCCGGTATAGATCCCGTGCGCGCAACCTGGGGCACAACCGCCGTTCTTGGTGAATTCGCTGTCGCGCACGATCAGGACAGCCGAAGTACCCGCCGGTGTCGCAAGTATCCCGTTCTGGTTGTTAATAAACTTGACCTGCTCGACGGTCAGATCGGGCGATTCATCACGTATGCCAGCTCCGTTCGCGTCGGGCACTCTGGCCCGGGTCAGGGTCAGATTGCGGACGGTGACGCGGGCGCCTGAGATGACGAGGATGCCCTTGCCCGCACAGGCCTTGTCGGTGAGGATAGAACTGCCGTTCGGACCCAGCCCTTCGATGGTGACGTCGTCCACCCGGATCAGGGCACAGTCGAAATACTCCCCTGGATCGATGGTGACCTTATCGCCGCTCTTTAGCTTGGGCACAACTTCCGACAGCATCTTGTAGTCCTTGTTGGCTCCGACGGCATATGTGGTAGCGTTGGCGATTGCCGGCAC
>CAINEA010000754.1 GCA_903847525.1 uncultured Acetobacteraceae bacterium
GGTCCGAGCGGCGAAGTCCGCAGGTTTCCGCAAGAACCCGCGCAAACACGAGGGAACTGTAGCCATCAGACGAAAAAAAGCCCCAACTGAGAACAGTTGGGGCTTCAATAGTGGTGGAGGCGCTGTGTCAGGCAAATCTGAGTACGCTGCAAAGAACCGCGACGACCTCGCCGCCAAAATGACCCCTGCCCAGATTGCCGAGGCGCAGAAGCTGGCGCGTGAGTGCCAGGCGCGGAAGTTTAAGGGGTGTTGATGCTCATACCCCCGGTGAAGCGGGAGGAGACGGACGCGCCATGCATTTGGCAGTGTGGCTCGGGAGCATGAACTGGGTATCCCTTCACTCTCAACCAGCGGGTAACCCTGGTCGCCTGGTTCTACTTCCCAAAGCTGTCGGAAATAGGGGGATTACCCATGCAGATGAACCTTGCAAACCAAAAATGGAGAACAAATGAAAACACTAATGCTCATGGTAGCGCTTATCTGCGCTATACCGATGGCTGTAACTGCTGCAGATCTTCCCGTAAAGAAGTCCAACTCAGGGATCTGCCATGAACCTGTTAGCACGTACTACGACAGGCATGTCACCGTGAATTTACGCGATCATTGTTCTGCGGCACGCGTGCGTCCCGGCGGCCCAGGCCCGATTGATCGCCGCCCCGAAATCGCTGGCGAAAGCAGGACACGTGAATTAGCATCAGGACATATTCGTTAGGGGTCGGCGATTTCTTCCATTACATATGCGGTTGATGCAGTGCCGCCCGCCAGGATCACCTGGCTCAACGCTCTGCAGCATATTTCGCTGAGCGCGGTGACGCTGGTTTTTCCGCGCATCGTCGCCGAGGCGGCGGGGGCCGACGCCGAAACCACGACCCGCTATGTCAGCCTCGCCATGGTCGCCATGGGAATCGCGACCCTGATCCAGGCCTTTGGCCGGCGCGGAATCGGCTCGGGGT
Source organism: uncultured Acetobacteraceae bacterium (assembly GCA_903847525.1). Lineage (GTDB taxonomy): Bacteria > Pseudomonadota > Alphaproteobacteria > Acetobacterales > Acetobacteraceae > PALSA-911. Next base: position 954 of record CAINEA010000754.1, read on the forward strand.
ATATGTTGCTGGGACACTGCACGATCCATTACGTGCCCTTCGCCGACGCGGCGGCGCAATCCGGCGGGCTTGGCGCGGTCGCGGGTCTTACCATCATCGCCGGCCTGACCGAGATGGCGCTGTCGCGGTGCGTGCGTCCGTTGCGGGCCTGGATCTCGCCGGAGATCATCGGCGTCGTCATCACCCTGCTCGGCATCATGCTGGGTGTTTTCGGCCTCAAGCTGATGATCGGCGCCGGCCCGGGCGGCGCGGCCGGGCCGCTGGAGGTCGTCGCTTCGGCAATCGCGCTGGCCGTCATTATCGGCGTCGGCATCTGGGGCAACGCCGCGCTGCGGTCGCTTGCCGTGCTGGTGGGTGTCGCCGCCGGCTGCGCCGCCTGGATAGGACTGGAGCTCGGCTGGGGCGACCTGGCCGCTGCCACCGCCGAAATCAGTTTCGTGATTACGGTCTGGCCGCTGACGATCCCCTCCTTTCCGCTGGTTTTCCTGCCAGGATTTCTGATCGGTGCGCTCGCCTGCTTCATTCGCGCCATCGCCGATCTCACGGCCTGCCAGCAACTCGCCGACCCCAACTGGAAAGCGCCGGATTTCGGGAACATCCGCGCTGGCACCCTGGCAGACGGCATGGGCACGGTGGTGGCTGGCATCGCCGGCGTGCTGGGCAGCAACACCTATTCCGGCAGCGTCGGCCTGAGCGCCGCCAACGGCGTGATCGCGCGGCGTGTCGGCATCGCCGCCGGCATCGGCTGGATCCTGCTCGGCCTCACCCCTGGCTCGGCCAGCCTGATCTACGCCATACCCGTAGGCATCCTCGGCGCGGCATGTTTCTACTCGGCGACCTTCACCATCAAGATGGGGATCGGCATGCTGGCGCAGCGGCTCGTCGACGCGCGCCGGACGCTGGTGATCGGCGGGGCCGTCGTGATCAGCGTGCTGACGCCAGACCTGCGCGGCCATCTGGATCTGCCGCCGCTGGGCGTGCAGGTGATGAACTCGCCCCTCGCCGTCGCCATGATCGCCGCGCTGGCGCTGAACGCTATCTTGCGGCTGGGCATATCGAAGGACGCGAGCCTGCGATGGAATCCGGCGGACGGCGTCGCCGCGCTCACGCAATTCGCCGATGCCCAGGGCCGCCTCTGGGCCGCTCGCGTCGACCTCATGCAGCGCGCGGGCAATTTTCTCGAGGAATTCGCCCTGCTCGCGCCGCGCGTCGTCCAGCATGGAACCGAGGCGGCACTGGATTTTCAGTACAACGAAACCGGCCTGCGGATCGAGCTTTCGTGGCAGGGCGAGCCGCTCGTCCTCGGCGCAACGGTCAATCCCGAAGCCGACGACGACACCCTGCAGATCGCCCTGATGCGGCACTGGGCCGACGAGCTCAGCCCAGACAGCAAAGCCGACGGCCGGCAGACGCTGGTCGCTTATATCGACGACCGGTGAAAGACAGGGCCGTCATCCGGTGACGGCATCGACGATGCCTTGCACCCCTGGCGAGTGCCGCAATTGAGCCCGGCTGCGTCACACACGATCCAACCTGATCGTGGGCGCACGCGCCTTTGCGGGCAACTTGTTCGATGGTCACACACTGAACGAGCAACTCGA
>CAINEA010000755.1 GCA_903847525.1 uncultured Acetobacteraceae bacterium
CATCTATCCCAAGGCGATCCGCGTGGCCGACGAGGAGATGGCGGCCCTCAACATCACCACCGATCCGTGGCATCCCGACTGGAACTACACGATCAGCCCAAGACCATCAGATCGAAGCGTTAATTGTTGAGCGCCGCCTTAGCAGGCACATTGGAACCTGCGCGGCCCTCAGTTTATTGCCGTGCATGAGATGCTCGATGGGTTTCGCGCGGAACTCGACGGCCATGTTGACACTATGGCGGAACGGACGGTGCAACTCGGCGGCGTTGCGCTCGGCACAACTCAGGCCGTGGCGAGAAAGTCGGAGCTGACGGCGTATCCCACCGATATTCACTCCATCCCCGACCACCTCGCAGCGCTGATCGAACGCTATGGGCAGCTTGCGAATGCGGTCCGGGCCAATATCGACCAAGCTTCAGAAGCAGGTGACGCGGATACAGCCGATATCTTCACAGGGGTATCGCGCAGTCTGGACAAGGCACTGTGGTTCCTGGAGGCCCATGCCGACTGAAGGCGGCCACGGCATGAACTAGCGGCGGGGGGGCTCGGTTCCCCGCCTCCTTTGCTGCGGGATATCGCTTAGCGACTCGCGGCGACAGGGTATTGCTCGATGCCGGCTGGCGCGGATAGTGTGCCCGGCTCACGCAGGAACACACCATGAACGATTTGTTCGCCCCCAATGCAGATCGGGATGCGTCCGGGGCCTATTCCGCCAAGGATATCGAAGTTCTCGAGGGGTTGGAACCGGTACGCCGTCGCCCTGGAATGTATATCGGCGGCACCGATGAGAACGCCTTCCATCACCTAGCGGCCGAGATCCTGGATAATTCCATGGATGAGGCGGTGGCTGGTCATGCCAGCTTCATCGAGGTGTCGCTGGAGCCGGACAACGTGCTGACGGTGCGCGACAACGGCCGTGGCATCCCGGTCGATCCGCATCCAAAATTCAAACATATGAGTGCATTGGAGGTTATTCTTACCACTTTGCATTCTGGCGGAAAATTTGGTGGCAAGGCCTATGCGACCTCCGGTGGGCTACACGGCGTCGGGAGTTCCGTGGTCAACGCGCTGTCCGAGATCATGGATGTGGAGGTGGCGCGCGAGAAAGTGCTTTGGAAACAGAGCTATGTGCGCGGCAAGCCGACGGGAAAGCTGGTCAATGCCGGGCCGGTGCACAACCGCCGCGGCACCTCCATCCGCTTCAAGCCGGACCGACAGATCTTTGCGGACCTGGCATTCAGCCCGGCCCGGCTGTACCGGCTTTGCCGATCCAAGGCCTATCTGTGGCGAGGCGTGGAAATCCGCTGGAGCTGTGATCCATCGCTGCTGAAGGCGGGCAAGGACGAGGTTCCGTCCGAGGCCGTGCTGCATTTTCCCGGGGGACTACGCGACAGCCTGGAAGCGGATATCGGCGGGGCGACGCGTGCCCTGCCCTCTTTGTGGGCCGGCGAGGGCGATCTGCCGGCGGCGCCCAATGGCGATTCGACGGGGCGGCTGGAATGGGCGGCTGCCTGGCTGGAGGACAGCGAGGGGTTCCTGCATTCCTACTGCAACACCGTGCCGACGCCGCTCGGCGGGACGCATGAAGCGGGGTGGCGCGCGGCGCTGGTGAAGGGCTTGCGCGCCTGGGGCGAGCACCGCGGCAACAAGCGGGCGCAGCAGGTTGTGGCCGAAGATCTGCTGACGCCGATGGCGGCCAAGCTATCGGTTTTCATACGCGAGCCACAATTCCAGGGCCAGACCAAGGAAAAGCTGACCAGCAACGAGGCGGCGAAACTGGTGGAGACCGCGCTCCGCGATCGCTTCGACCATTGGCTGGCCGGCGATCCGGCGCAGGCCGACAATCTGCTCGCGTTCGTGATCGAACGGGCCGAGGAGCGGCTGCGGCGCAAGGAGAGCAAGGACACGCCGCGCAAATCCGCCACCCGGCGGCTACGGCTACCCGGCAAGCTGGCCGATTGCTCGCGCGAGACGGCGTCCGAGACCGAGATCTTCCTGGTGGAGGGTGACAGCGCGGGTGGGTCGGCCAAGCAGGCGCGCAACCGGGAAACCCAGGCGGTGCTGCCGTTGCGCGGCAAGATCCTGAACGTGGCAAGCGCATCGACCGAAAAGCTGCGGCAGAACCAGGAACTGAAGGACCTGATCGAGGCGCTGGGATGCGGCGTGGGTGAGCGGTTCGACCGGGCGAAATTGCGCTATGGCCGCGTGATCATCATGACCGACGCGGATGTGGACGGGGCGCATATCGCCTCGCTGCTGATGACTTTCTTCTACCGCGAATTAAAGGATCTGATCCGCCACGGCCATCTGTACCTCGCGCAGCCACCGCTGTATCGGCTCACCCAAGGGGCGAAGTCGGTCTATGCGATGAACGACGCCGACCGCGAGCGCCTGACCAAGAGTCAGTTCAAAGCAGGCTCGAAGGTGGAGGTCAGCCGGTTCAAGGGGCTTGGCGAGATGCCGCCGTCGGCGTTGAAGGAAACCACGATGGACCCGAAGAAGCGGACTTTGCTGAAGGTGGTGGCGCTGCCGGAAGAACGGGCGCAGACGGACCAGGTGGTGGAAAGCTTGATGGGGCGCAGGCCGGAATTGCGATTCCAGTTCATCCAGGAACACGCCCGCAGTGTTGAGGAAGTCGACGTTTGACGGGCGCGGTTGGGGCATTGCTCGAAACCCCAGGAGGGCTCCGCCCCTCCACCCCTCCACCCCGCAAGGGAACTCGTTCCCTTGACCCTTTTAAATTGGTTTGCTGGGAATGGGGGCATGCCGAAGCCTTTCGACGGCTGCGTCGGTAATACCCCCTTTCCCAGCAAACCAGTCTGAGGGGTGAAGGGGACGACTGTCCCCTTCCGGGCGCGGTGCGGCGCCCTGCCGGGGTCTGGGGCGGAGCCCCAATCTCCGTCAGACGGCCTTCTTCAGGGTGGGTGAGGCCTTGAAGCGGACGGTCTTGCCGGCCTTTACCTTGATGGCTTCGCCGGTGCGGGGGTTCAGGCCCTTGCGCGCCTTGGTCTTGCGCACGCTGAACGTGCCGAAGCTCGGCAGGGTGAACTTGCCGGTCTTCTTCAGTTCCTTGACGATCGCCGCCATCAGGTCGGTTGCGGCGCGGTTGGCGCCGGCTCCGGTCAGTTGGGCGGATTCCTGGATAACCTTAGCAATGAAGGCCTTTGACATGTCTGGTCCCTATCGGTTGGAGTGGATAACGCAGGCGACCGACGGTGAGACCATTCATGCTGCACCACAGCAGAGAAAGTGCCGTGCATCGCGAATCGCCGCGTCGTATCGACGTTTTTATCCAGTGCCCTCGGATTCGGACAACAGGGCTGGATGTTTCGTGGCAGAGCGGTGCGTTGCGCTGAAAACCGTGGCATTCAGGAATGTCCCTGAGCCCTTGCGCAGCGCCAGCGATCGGGCATGAACGATATGGTCCAGCATGCGATCTTTGCCCATCGTGTCTTCACGGGAACGGAAATGCTGGCCGACCGGTTCGTAACGATCGAGGGGGCGACGATCGCCCGGATATCGACGAGCCCGCCGGCGGGATTGGCCATTGCTCACCTCGCCGAGGATGCGGTGCTGTCACCGGGGTTTGTCGATCTGCAGGTGAACGGCGGGGGCGGTGTGCTGTTCAACGACCAGATCGACGCGGCGGGTCTGGCGCAGATCGCCGGCGCGCACCGTCTCGCGGGGACCACAACCATCCTGCCGACATTAATCAGCGGATCGCGCGACCAGTTGCGCGCTGCGATGGCGGTTGTCGCAGCTGTGATCCGGGCGGGAAGCTCCGGGATCGTCGGGCTACACCTGGAGGGACCGGTCCTGGCGCCGGAGCGCCGGGGCATACATCCGGTGAAGGCGATGACCGGGCTGACCGCGGCGGATCTGGACCTGCTCTGTAGTGATTTCCCCGGCAGGCTGCTGATCACACTCGCACCGGAACGGGCGCCGGTCGGGGCCATTGCCCGGCTGGCGAACGCCGGGCGGATCGTATTTGCGGGTCATACGGCGGCCAGCTTCGACCAGGCGGTGGCCGCCCTGGACGCGGGGATGGCGGGGTTCACCCATCTGTTCAACGCGATGTCGCCCCTGGCCACACGGGAACCGGGGGCTGTCGGTGCGGCACTGACGGACAGGCGAGCCCAGGCCGGGATCATTCTGGACGGGTTGCACGTGCATCCGGCCGCCGCACGGCTAGCGCTGTCGGCGATGGGGCCCGAGCGGTTGTTCCTGGTTTCCGATGCGATGCCGACCGCCGGGGCTGATATATCGGCGTTCCACTTCGACGGCAGGTTTATCACCCTGCGGGACGGCAAACTGACCGACGATACCGGCACGCTCGCCGGGGCGCATCTGACCTTGGCCGACGCGATGGCCAATGCCGTGCGGTTGTTGGGTTGCGGGTTGGAGGACGCTTTGCGGATGGCAACCGCGACGCCGGCCGCCGTGATCGGCCTCGGCGCCCGCGTCGGCCATATCGGCACGGGTTACGCCGCCGATATGGTCGCGCTGAATGCCGAGTTGCGGCCGTTCAAAGTCTGGGCTTCGGGCCAGCCGATGCGGCCGGCCCGAAGCTGAGCGACACGTTCAGACTCCGGCCTGAGACACAAACTTGGTGTTCAGATAGGCCTCGATCGCTTCCGAGCCGCCTTCCGAGCCATAGCCACTGTCCTTGATACCACCGAACGGCACTTCCGGCAGGGCCAGGCCCATATGGTTCAGCGTCATCATGCCGGCTTCCACCTGTGCCGCCACCGCGTTGGCGGTCTTCGCCGAGCGGGTGAAGGCATAGGAGGCAAGGCCGTAGGGCAGCCGGTTGGCTTCCATGATCACCCCATCGAAATCAGCAAAGGGAGAGATGATCGCCAGCGGACCGAACGGCTCCTCATTCTGCACGCGCGCATCGAGCGGCACGTCAGTCAGCACCGTCGGTTCGTAGAAATTGCCGGTGTTGCCGATGCGGTTGCCGCCGGTGCGGACCGTGGCGCCATGGCGAACCGCGTCGGCGATCAGCGTGTCCATCGCCGCAACCCGGCGCGCGTTGGCGAGCGGGCCCATCGTGGTGGCGGCGTCCATACCATTGCCGACTTTCAACATCTTTGCGCCAGCAACGAATTTATCGACGAACTGTTCGTAGACCCGCTCCTGAATCAGGAATCGCGTCGGCGAGACGCAGACCTGGCCGGCGTTGCGGAACTTGGCGCCCACCAGCAGCCGGGCAGCGACATCCACGTCGGCATCATCGAACACGATGGCCGGGGCGTGGCCGCCGAGCTCCATCGTGGCGCGCTTCATATGCGCGCCGGCGATGGCGGCGAGTTGTTTGCCGATGGCGGTAGAGCCGGTGAAGGACATCTTCTTGATGATCGGATGCGGTATCAAATACGCGCTAATCTCCGCCGGCACGCCATAGACGAGGCCGATCACGCCCGCGGGAACGCCCGCATCGACAAAGCAGCGGATCAATTCCGCGGGAGATGCCGGGGTTTCCTCCGGCGCCTTGACGATGATCGAACAGCCGGCGGCAAGTGCCGCGGACAACTTGCGGACCACTTGGTTGATCGGAAAATTCCAGGGGGTGAATGCGGCCACGGGACCGACCGGTTCCTTGATCACCAGCTGGTAGATGCCTTCGGCGCGGGCGGGGACGACACGGCCATAGGCGCGGCGTGCCTCCTCGGCGAACCAGTCGATGACGTCCGCGCCGGCCAGGGTCTCGCCCTTGGCTTCTGCCAGCGGCTTGCCCTGTTCCTGGGTCATCAGCGGCGTGATTCGGTCGGCGCGTTCGCGCAGCAGATCGGCAGCTTTGCGCATAATCTTCGAGCGATCGTAGGCGGAAATTTTCTTCCAGACACGGAAGCCCTTTTCGGCTGCTTCCAGGGCACGATCGAGATCCTCGCGCCCGGCATGGGCAACGGTACCGAGCGGTTCGCCGTTCGCGGGATTGAGCACGGTCAGCGCCCGGCCGGCGGCGGATTGGGTCCAAACGCCGTCGATCAGCAACAGAACATCAGGATAGGACATGAAATTCCCTTGGAGTGATTGGAGCCTGACACCGCAGCCAGGACGGCGATGCTCGGATAATCGATATATATCATTGGATATAACGAAAGACCATCCCCCGCCCCGGAACGGCCGTGCTTCGCACCCGCACAACAAAGCTTGCGCAGAAGAGGCAGTTACGTCAGCTTTCGGTAGGTTAAAATTCTGGGGGCCGGTTCGATGACGCAATCAGGGAAACAACAAATGACAGGATTTCCAAATGGGCTGGGCCGCTCGTTGCGGCGGCTTGGCGTCGCCGGCCTGGCAGCCGCGACCATGTTGATGGGGAGCGGTCTGGCGGGCAGCGGCGCGCATGCGCAGGGCGCGGCACCCGCGGGTGCCACCTGGCCTGGAGTGACGGTGGAAGCGATCAAGAAGCGCGGCCAGTTGAACTGCGGCATCGATGTCGGCGTGCCCGGCTTCGCCTCTCAGGACAATACCGGGCGCTGGCAGGGGCTGGATGTCAGCTATTGCCGTGCGATTGCGGCTGCGGTGCTGGGCGATCCGGAGAAGGTACGCTTTGTGCCGACCACGACGCCGGCGCGTTTCACGGTGTTGCAATCGGGCGAGATCGACGTGCTGATCCGCGACAGCACGCTGACATTTACCCGCTCGGTTCAGCTGGGCCTCGATGAGGTCGTGCCGAACTTCTATGCCGGACAGGGCTTCCTGGTAAGCAAGAAGCTGGGTGTATCCAAGATCGCCGACCTGAACGGCGCGACGATCTGCACGCTGACCGGCGCGACGCTGGAGTTGAACATCGCCGATTTCGCCAAATCGCACGGCACGAAGATCGGCACGCTGCTGTTCGAGAAGGCGGATGAGGCGGTGGCCGCCATGGAGACCGGACGCTGCGACGGCTACACCGACGATACGGGTAGCCTGGCCGGTATGCGCTCGACCCTGAAGAACCCAGCCGATTGGGTGGTGCTGGACGGTGTGATCAGCAAGGAACCGCTTGGCATTCATACCCGGACAGGCGACGCGCAATGGTCGAAGATCCTGTTCTGGCTGCATGAGGGATTGCTGACCGCTGAGGAGAACGGGGTCACCAAGGCCAATGCAGACGAGATGAAGAAGTCCAGCAGCGACCCGTTCATCCGCCGCCTGTTGGGCGCGGAAGGCGAGTTCGGCAAGAAGATGGGACTGGATGACGAATGGATGTTGCGCGCGATCAAGGCCGTGGGCAATTACGGCGAGATCTACGATGCGTATTTTGGACCGAAGGGGCTCGATCTGCCACGCGGCCAGAACAATCTGGCATCCAAGGGCGGCCTGCAATATCCCCTGCCGTTCCGGTGATCGCGCCGCGTTGAGTTCGGACCACGGCTAACGCCTTGACGGAAACTGCCACGGCCGTCATGCGCCCTCCCCCCCGGACTCCCTTCCGGGTGGGATCGGCGAAGGCGCTGATCTGGCAGTTTCTGGCGGTGACGCTGTTCTTCGCGTTCGTCCTGTGGGCCGGCCATAACGCGGCCGGCAATATGGCCAGGCGCAGCATCACCTTCGGCTTCGATTTTCTGGTCCGCACGGCCGGCTTCGACATTCCCTTCCATCTGCTGAGCTGGGATGTCAGCGACACCTATGGCTGGGCGCTGATCGTAACGTTCGGCAACTCGCTGCTGGCGGCGGCGCTGTCGATCGTGCTGGCGTCCCTGTTGGGGCTTCTGCTGGCGCTGATGCGCCTGTCGGGCAATCCACTGGCGGCGGGCACATCGCGCGCGATCATGGAGATTGTGCGCAACACCCCACAGTTGGTGCAGATCATCTTCATCTACTTCGTGGTGCTGCAATCGCTGCCGCCGCCGCGCCAGAGCTTTGTGCTGGGCTCGGGCGTCTATCTGAATGTTCGCGGCCTGCTGGTGCCGGAGGCGACGCTGGATCCGCGCATGTGGCTGCTGGGCGCACTGGCCCTGGGCTTGATGATTGTCGGGTGGTTTGGCCGCAGGCCCGGCCGCATCGCCGGCTTGGTGCTGCCCGTGGTTCTGTTGCTGGCCTGGCTGATCGCGGCGGGGCTTACCGCTGATTGGCTGATTCCGGAGCTGAAGGGGTTCAATTTTGTCGGCGGGCTGCGCCTGCCGCCGGAATTGCTGGCGCTTTGGCTGGGGATCTCGATTTATACCTCGGCTTTCATATCCGAGATTATCCGCGCCTCGATCCTTGGGCTGCCGCATGGCCAGACCGAGGCGGCGCTGAGCGTGGGGCTGACGCGATGGCAGGTGATGTTCCTGGTGATCCTGCCGCAGGCGCTGCGCACGCTGATCCCGCCGCTAACCAGCCAGTACCTGAACGTCATCAAGTCGACCACGCTTGGGGCGGCCATCGCCTATCCGGACGTGCTGCAGATTTTCGGGCGCACGGTGCTGAACCAGTCCGGCCGCGCGGTGGAGGTGATGGTGCTGCTGCTCGGCCTGTTCCTGGCGGTGAACCTGCTGACCTCGGCGGCAATGAACCGATGGAACCGCAAGCTCGCGTTGCAGGGCCGCTGACGTGAAATTCCTGCGTGCGCTGTTTGGCACCCCGGCGAACGCCCTGCTCAGCGTGGCGATGATCGCGCTGTTTGCAGCCACGGTGCCGCGCTTCCTGCGCTGGGCCTTCCTCGATGCCACCTGGGACGCTATGAGCCGACGCGCCTGCGCTCCCGATGGCGCCTGCTGGGCGTTCGTGAAGGCACGGTTTCCCCTGTTCATCTATGGCCGCTATCCGGCCACGGAGCATTGGCGGGTGGATCTGTGCTTCCTGCTGCTGGCGATCGCCTGCCTGGGCTGCCTGTTCGCCGGCCGCCGGCGGGGCATGTTCCTGCTGATGCTGCTGGTCGGGGTGCCGGTGGTCGGCGGCGTGTTGCTGGCCGGCGGTATCTTCGGGCTGCCCCTAGTGGAAACCGCCGATTGGGGGGGGCTGATGCTGAACGTCATCCTGTCGTTCATCACCATCGCCCTTGCCCTGCCGATCAGCGTGCTGCTGGCGTTCGGGAGGCGATCGAGTCTGCCGGTGGTTTCCTGGGGTTCGACGGCGTTCATCGAATTCTGGCGGGGCGTGCCGCTATTGGCCGTGCTGTTCATGGGCCTGATCATGCTGCCGATGTTCCTGCCCGACGGCATGACCGTGCCCAATCTGGTGCGCGCGGTGGTGGTACTGACGCTGTTCGAGTCGGCCTATCTGGCCGAAACCATTCGCGGTGGGCTGCAGGGCGTCCCTTCCGGCCAGGCCGAGGCGGCCATGGCGCTGGGGATGCACCATTCCCAGGCGCAGGTGCTGATCGTGCTGCCGCAGGCGTTGCGGATGTCGATCCCCGGGATCATCAATATCGTCGTGGACCTGTTCAAGGATACCACGCTGGTATCCATCGTCGGGCTGTTCGACCTGATGGGCGTGATTACCCAGTCCTTGAAGGATCCGTCCTGGGTGGGGTTGGCGACCGAGGGCTATACGTTCGCCGCGGTGGCGTTTTTTGTCTGTTGTTTGCTGTTTTCCCTGGCCGGCGGGTTCATGGAACGCCAGTTCGGCAATGCCGGTCCGGGCAAACGATAGGAAGGCGAACGATCGGCGAGGAAAGCTCGGTCATGGCGCTTCAAATCAGCCCCGGGGTGGCCTATGTTACCCGAATGGATAATATTTCCTCAGCCAGCTTCGGCGTCACCGAACGTGCCGCTTCCCGGATCGCCGAGATCGTTGCCGCGGAGGGGCGGCAGGCAGCCTTGCGCGTCGCAGTTCTCGCGGGCGGCTGCAGCGGGTTCCAGTACAAGTTCGAGCTGGATGAGGCCGTTCAACCGGATGATCTGGTAATCGAGCGCGGCGCGGCGCGGGTGTTCGTGGATGCTGCCAGCCTGGATCTGCTCGCCGGATCGGAGCTGGACTACACCGACGAGCTGATGGGCAGCCATTTTGCCGTTCGCAATCCGAACGCTACCTCCGCCTGCGGCTGCGGCACCAGCTTCGCCGTCGACTGACCCGGTGAAGATCGCCACCTGGAACGTTAATTCCGTCCGCCAGCGTGAGCCCCACATCCGCCGCTGGCTGGAGCGGGTCAAGCCGGATTTGCTGTTCCTCCAGGAGATCAAGTGCGAAGAGCCGGCCTTCCCGGCGATGAGCTTCCAGGAACTTGGCTATCGCTCGGATGTGGTCGGGCAGAAATCCTATAACGGAGTTGCCGTTCTCTCGCGCATTCCGATCCTTGTGACGCATCGCGCGCTGCCGGGACTGCCCGCGGAAGATGCGCAGGCACGGTATATCGAGATCCTGGCCGATGGCATTGCGATGGCCGGCATCTATCTGCCGAACGGCAATTCCGGCGGGGATGCCGGATACGCCTACAAGCTGGCGTGGATGGACAGGCTGGCCGAGCGGGCCGAAGCGCTGCTACGGGACGACACCCCGTTGGTGATCCTGGGCGATTTCAACGTTTGCCCAACCGACGAAGACCTTGCCGCCGGCGCCCTGCCGCCGACCGATGCGCTGGTGCGCCCGGAAAGCCGGGCGCGGTTTCGCCGGCTGCTGTGGCTGGGCCTGACGGACGCGGTGCGCGCGCTGCAGCCGTCCGGACCTGCCTATACGTTCTGGGATTACCAGGCGGGCGCGTGGCCGCGCGACCGCGGGCTTCGGATCGACCATGCGCTGCTTTCACCGACACTGGCGGAAAGGCTGATTTCCGCCACGCCGGACCGGCGGGAACGCGGAGAAGATACGCCGTCTGACCATGTTCCGGTCTTAGTGGAAATTTCCTGAACCAGAGCGGATGCTCCGTGGATAAAATGCGTTGGCCGAGGTGCCGCAGGCGTCTCGGAAAATTACCGGGCGACAAATACCTGGTTGGTGGACCAGGATATCCACACCGGATGAGCCCCGAGCCAATCCATGCCCAGAATAACGCCGCCGCCGCGCGGTGGCAGCCGCATGACGAAGACCGGCGCGGCATGCAGATCCTCCTCCCCGACCCGTAACTCCTTGAACAGATGTTCGTACGCGGTCAGTTCCAACGCCCCCAGGCCGCTGACCTTCTGCTTGGGATCGCGATCGAGTGCGGTCTGGCTGACGCCGGCGCGCAAGGCGGTGGACAGGGAGACGAGGCTGCGCGTGGAGCCGCTGTCGATCATCGCCTGCACGGGGAGACCGTTTACCCGCGCCAGCAGTAGCAGCAGGCCGGGCACCGGGTTCTGCGCGGCAATGGCGGAATAGGGACCGGTCCAGGGCAGGAAATTGCCCGTGCAGCCGCTGACGCTGTAGAGAATCATCCGCCCTTGACGAAGGTCGAACACGACATCGAAATTCGACAGGTAATCCAGGCCAAGCAGGCCGTCGATCGCACGATTGTCGCGGGTGATGAACGGCAAGGGTGCGACGGAGATCGTGCCCTCGATCTCCGTGCCGCGCCGGTGGAGCACGATGCCGCCGAGTTCCAGGCGTCCGAGCGTGGCGTTGGGATGCCGCTCGTAGCCGCCGATGCCTCGCATGTGGGAACTGACCCACTCATCGCGTGCCAGCCCGAGCCGCTGCACGGCGGTATCGGTGAGCAGGGATTTTTCCGCGCCGGTGTCGATCAAAAAGGTGACGGACTTGCCGTCGACCCGCCCGGCCGCCAGGGCCTGGGCCCCGGTCAGAGTAATGGTGACCTCGACCCGCTTCTCGACATTGCAGGCGGCCTGGACCTGGCCGGAAAGACCCAGCGCCAGCAGGACCAGGCCCTGCAGCCACGCGCGCATGGCGCGGATCAGGCGATCCGCTGCAAGGCGGCATCCAGGCGGATGATCTCGTCGCGGTAGGCGGCGAGGCGCTCGCGGTTTTCCACCACCACTTCCTCGGGGGCGCGGCGGACGAAATCGGCGTTCTCGAGTTTTTTCACCACCTTGTCTGCCTCGCCGGCCGCCTTCGCGCGGTCCTTAGACAGGCGGGCGCGCTCGGCGGCGATGTCGATCAGGCCGGTCAGCGGAAGGATCACCGTCGCCTCGTCCACGACGATCTGCGCGGCGCCCTTCGGCATTTCCCCTTGCAGCGGGGAAATGCTTTCGGCACGGCCCAGACGGCGGATGGCGTCCATCCAGCGCGCGCCACGGGCGAGTGTTTCCGGGTTGGCGTCACGCAATAGGATCGGCGCGAGCGTCGCTGGCGGCACGTTCATTTCCGCGCGCACGGTGCGCAGCTCGGTGATCAGCCTGACAACCCAGCCGAGTTCGGCCCGCGCCGCCTCCGCGTCCGTCACGACGACCGGCTGCGGCCAAGCTGTGCCGATCAGGGAACATTCCTTGCCGTAGCCGAAGCTGTGCCACAGTTCCTCGGTCACGAACGGCATCGCCGGATGCAGCAGGCGCAGGATGGTGCCGAGCACGTGGGCCGCGGTCTTCCGGACCTCGTTGGCCGCCGGGGTATCGCCTTCCAGCAAAACCGGCTTGGCGAATTCGACGAACCAGTCGCAGAACAGGTTCCAGGTAAAGCGATAGCCGGCGCCGGCGTATTCGTCGAAGCGGTAGATCTCCAGCGCCGCCGTGGCTTCGGCGATCGCTGCATTGGCAGCGTCCAGGATCCAGCGGTTCAGCGGCAATTTGGCGCTGGCCGGATCGAAGCCAGGGTCCGGCACGACATGGTTCATCTCGCAGAACCGTGCCGCGTTCCATAGTTTCGTAACAAAGCTGCGGTTGGATTCGACGCGCGACGGGCCGAGCTTGATGTCGCGGCCGGGGCCGGCCAGCGAACAGATGGTGAAGCGCAGCGCGTCCGTGCCATAAGCGTCGATCAGTTCCAGCGGATCGATGACGTTGCCCTTGGATTTGGACATCTTCTGGCCGCGCTCATCGCGCACCAGGCCATGGATGTAGACGGTGCGGAACGGCACATCGCCCATGAAATGCAGGCCCATCATCATCATCCGGGCGACCCAGAAGAAAATGATGTCAAAGCCCGTGACCAGCACGTCGCCGGGGTAGTAGCGCGCGACCTCGGGCATCTTTTCCGGCCAGCCCAGGGTGGAGAACGGCCAGAGCGCGGAGCTGAACCAGGTGTCCAGCACGTCGTCGTCGCGCGTGAGTTTTTCGTCGCGGCCGTAATGGTCACGCGCTTCGGCCTCGGCCTCGGCTTCGGTGCGGGCGACGAAGACGCGGCCGTCCGGGCCGTACCAGGCGGGGATGCGATGGCCCCACCAGAGCTGGCGGCTGATGCACCAGGGCTGGATGTCGCGCATCCAGCTGAAGAAGGTGTTTTCCCATTGCTTGGGCACGAACACGGTTCGCCCGGTCTCCACCGCCTCGATCGCCGGCTTGGCGAGTTCAGCGGCGTTGCAATACCACTGCACCGTCATCAGCGGCTCGATCGGCACGCCGGAGCGGTCGCCATGCGGCACCTGATGGGTGTGCGGCTCGATCTTCGCGAGCAAACCAAGGCGGGTAAGTTCAGCGACGATGGCCTTGCGGGCGGCGAAGCGCTCTACCCCTTCCAGCGTCTGCACGAAGCCGGGATTGGCGATTTCGCGGATTTCCGGCCAGGTCTCGTCACCGGTTTCCGGGTCCTTGCGGGCCGGGATCGGGTCGATCGACATGGCGTGCAGATCGTCGCGGATTTCGGCCAAGGTGACGCGGGCCTCGCGGTCGAGCACGGATGGCATCGGCAGATCGTGCCGCTGCCCGACAATGAAATCATTGAAATCATGGGCAGGCGTGATCTTGACGGCACCAGTGCCTTTTTCCGGGTCGGCGTAGGTGTCGGCGACGATCGGAATGAGACGGCCGACGATCGGCAAAATGGCGTGCTTGCCGATCAGGTGGGCAAGGGTCGGATTTTCCGGATGCACCGCCACGGCGGTGTCGCCGAGCATGGTTTCCGGCCGGGTGGTGGCGACGGTGATGAACTGGCCGGGTTCGTTGTGGATCGGGTAGGTGATGTACCAGAGGCTGCCCTTCACCTCGGTGCTCTCGACCTCGAGGTCGGAGATCGCCGACTGGAATTTCGGATCCCAGTTCACCAGCCGCTTGTCGCGATAGATCAGGCCCTGACGGTATAGCGTGACGAACACCTCCCGCACGGCGGCCGAGAGGCCGTCATCCATGGTGAAGCGTTCCCGCGGCCAGTCGAGCGAGGCGCCAAGGCGGCGGAGTTGGCGCGTGATGGTGCCACCCGATTCTGCCTTCCACTGCCAGACCCGCTCCAGGAACGCTTCGCGGCCGAGTGATTGGCGGGAAATGCCCTGCTCGGCCAGCAAGCGTTCGACCACCATCTGGGTGGCGATGCCGGCATGGTCGGTGCCGGGCTGCCAGAGCGCGTCCCGCCCCTGCATGCGGCGCCAGCGGACCAAGGTGTCCTGCAAGGTGAACGTGAGCGCGTGGCCCATGTGGAGGCTGCCGGTGACATTCGGCGGCGGGATCATGATCGTGAAAGGTTCGGCGTTGGAGCCGGGTGCAGCCGCGAAAGCGCCGGATTTCTCCCAGCCTTCATACAGCCGGGTTTCGGTCTCACTAGGCGAATGCGTCTTGTTCAACATGTCGGATATCCGAAAGTCGCCCGTTCGGCGGGGCGGAAAAGCCAGGATTAGGGTGCAAGGGCCAGCAAGGCCGTCGGCGTAGGCCGTTAGGTGGTTGCGCGCCCGATCACCCGTTCCAACTCCGCTCGGACCAGACGCTCCACCATCGGGGGCAGGTTTTCGTCGAGCCATTGCTTGAGCAGCGGGCGAATTTCAGCGCGTACGATGTCCTCGATCGTCGGGCCACCAGAGTAGACCTGCATCGAGCGTTCGGCGGCGATCGAACGGACCAGCGTCCCGACCGACGATGCTGCCGCCGCGGCTGCGGCCGGAGCGACCAGCGACGCGTCAAGGGATGACGAAATTTGTGGGGGCGGGTTCTGCGCGGCCGGCTGGTATGCTTCGGTATGATCGGGCAGAGAGAAAGGAAACGGGGCCGGTTCCGGTTCCACGTGCAAATGCTCCACTGGTTCGTAGGCCGAGGGGGCATCACCCGGATGAGGTTCAGGATCGGGCAGCATCATCGAGGCGTCCAACATGAGAACATCGTCCGCCGGATTGCCGCGTTCGGGCAGTGGCGCATGCGCCGCTGGCTCGTCCTCGCTCAGGATCCGGCGGATCGAGGCAAGGATATCCTCCATGGACGGATCACCGGCATTGGCCGGTGCAGGCTCCCTCGGAAGGTCCTTGGATGGGTCGGAGGAGGTCATCGGATCAAGGATCCCGCATTTTACTGATCAATTGATAAATTTCAGACAGCCACCGCAAATCGCCGATCTGTCATCGCCCCGGCTGGTCGGTGGCCTGATCCCCCGTGCCAATCCACTTGTTGCGAACCGCGTTGTAGTACGCCGTCTCGTCGTAGTAGGCGACCGGGAGGTTGAGGTCCTTCGCCGTAAGCCTGCCAACCGCGGAGGCCACGGTGTAGGACTGGCGGACCACAGCCGCCAGGTTCTGGACCAGCAAAAGCTGTGAATTCAACAGGGTCTGCTGCGCGTTGAGCACGTCGAGCGTGGTGCGGCTGCCGACGATCGCCTCCCGCTGCACGCCTTCCAGCGCGATCTGGTTGGCGCGGATCTGGGCACGCGTGCTTTCGGCCTGGGCGCGGTTGGATACCAGCGTCTCCCAGGCTTCCACCGCCTGCTGCTGGGCCGTGCGCTTGGCATCATCGACGGCCCGCGCGGTTGCCTGCTGCTGCTGACGGGCCTGGCGGACGGTGGCGTATTCGTTGCCGCCCTGATACAAAGGTACCGAGACAACGGCGCCGACCTGGTAGCCGTTTGTGGTGTTGTGCGCGCTGCTGACGTTCTGCTGCTGGAAAACCTGCCCCTGAAGCGAAACGGTGGGCATCAGGGCGGCGAACTGGACGTCCACGTTATCCTTCGCGGCCGCATCGTCAAACATAGCGGCCACGACGCTCGGATTATTGGTGCGGGCCAGCACGGCGGTCTCGTTTTGGTTCTTCATCGGCAGCTTCAACGGCTGCGGTTCGACGAGATCGGGCGGCGGCAGAAAGCCGACCGCTTTTTGGAACGACGAGCGGGCGATCTGCAGATCGCCGAGGGCACGCTCACGGTCCGCCGTGGCACCGGCCAGCGCCGCCTCGGCCTGGGCGACGTCGGTCCGGGTGATCTCGCCGACCCGGAAACGGTCGTTTGTGGCCTGCAACTGGCGAGCCAGCACCTGTTCGTTGTTAACCCGCAAACCCAGTGTCTGCTGCGCCTGGATCAAATTGACATAGGCAGTCACGGTGTCGGTCATCGCCGTCTGTTCAGACACGATTAGGCGTGCCCGCTCGGCCATGACCGCATTGTCGGCCTTATTCAGGGCGGCGCGGGTCTTCCCACCCGTGTAGACCGGCTGCGTAACGGTGCCCGAGGCGACGCCGACGGTGCGCTGAGTTCTCGCGTTGTTCCAGCGACCCGCATTCACGAAGGTATTGCCATCCCCCAGCCATTGGCGGCTGTAGCCGTCGCCATAGCCGGCCTGACCGGCCATCGAGACCTGTGGCCTCCAGCCGGAAAGCGCCTGCGGCACGCCCTCATCGGTTGCCCGCAGTTTGGCCCGCTCAGCCTGCAATGCCGGATTATTGGCGTAGGAGGCTGACAGGGCATCGGTAAGTGTACGAATTCTCGCCGTTCCGAAGGCGGCGGGCAGTGGATCGGCCGTGTTTGCAGGCGCCGGCTTCGCGGCAGCCGGTGGCGAGCGGGTGGATTGACCCGTCGTTTGGGCAACGGCGTGCGGGATCACGGGCAGCGCGGCCGCAAGTGCCGCACCCAGACCGACAAACAAACCATGACGCAAACGCATGCTTAACTTCCCGTGTTATCGTAGCGCGCCATCAGAGCACGACCCGGCGCATTCATGCCGGCAAGCCCCCAACATGTGCCACAGCGGCGGCGTGGATGCCAATTCTTTGCCGCAGAGCACCATCGCAAGCATAGCCGCGCGTGGCTAGGAGCCGATGGCAGAAAATTCTCGCAAGAGGTTCAAAAAGCAAGGAGACATCAAAAAACAAAGCCGGGGGCGGGCAACAGGACGGGGATCAAGGGCGTCGCGCAGTCGAACATGGGCTGGGCCCGCAGCCCGGCCGGGGTCAGTTCGGCAAGCACAGCCTGTCCAAAATCGCTCTCGCCGCGCAGGACGGTCACCAGGCGTCCGGTTTGCGGGCGCAGTTGGGCGATGATCGCAGGGGGAACGTCGCGCACCGCCCCTTCTATTATGATCACGTCGTAGGGAGCGTATTCCGCCCAGCCCGCCGCCAGCTTGCCGGACAGCAGGGTGACAGCCGGCGCCTGACTGGCCAACGCTGCGCGTGCCAGACCGAGCAACACGGCGTCTTCTTCCAGGGCGAAAACCCTGGCGCCGCAATCGGCCAGAACGGCGGCGCCGTAGCCGGACCCGGCGCCAACCACCAATGCACGGTCTCCCGCGAGCGGCGCGGCGAGTTGGATCAGGCGCGCGACCACCATCGGCTCGGTCAGCACGCGGCCATTGCCGAGCGGCACGTCTTCGTCGCTATAGGCCCGAGCGGCCAAGGCCGGCGGCAGGAAACATTCCCGGAGGATACGGCGCATCGATGCGAGGATACGCGGATCGGTTACCTTGTTGGGCCGGACCTGGCTATCGACCATTCGGGTCCTGGCATCGGCAAAATCGCCAGAGACGTCAGGAATTGCTGCATCAATCGTATCGGTCATGTATGGCTCGCACTGATCCAGAAGAATTCTTTGCTTATAGAGGCACCCGTCACAGCGCGCCACCGGCGATGGGGACGCCCGACCCGGGTTTCGGTCCCATTGCGGGGTGGAACAAAGGCAGCGCCTTCTGAGCGGTGCACAAATTCCGACGGTGGATTCGGCGCACCTATTTATTGGTGGATTGCCAATCGGCGGCATTTTAGGGCAAACAACCGCCAAGGGGGTCCGGTGGCAGAGTGGTGATGCAGAGGACTGCAAATCCTCGAATGCCGGTTCGATTCCGGCCCGGACCTCCAGATCGGCCGGCCGGCGCGTGACATTTCCAGGAATGCCGACCCCTTGGAGGTGGCGTTCCTAGCATCGCGCGCCGATACGCCGTTCCTGAGGCAGTTGGCCATTTGGGCGGCTTTTTCGCCCTGGGGCTGCAGAAAACGCAATTGCGGCGGGCGGCAGGCGGGGCTATACGGCCCGACTTGCGCAGCCGGTCGGGATCGGCGGCGCCAACAGGAGCGATCAGCATGAAGCCAGGTATTCACCCCGATTACCACGAAATCAACATCATCATGACCGATGGTACCGAGTTCAAGACGCGGTCCTGCATGGGCAAGGCAGGCGACACCCTGCGTCTGGACATCGACCCGAAATCGCATCC
>CAINEA010000756.1 GCA_903847525.1 uncultured Acetobacteraceae bacterium
CACTTCGGCGGTGGCCGGTTTCGCCGGAACGATCGCCGGCGCGGTGAGTGCGGGCGCGTCGCCACGTGGCGGCGCGTCGGCGAGCAGCGCCTTCAGCGTCTTGCTGGTTTCCTTGGCGCCGGGCACGCATAGCGAGGCGGAACTCTCGCGCCCGTCCGCCAGCGCTTCGGCATAGGTCTGGCACAGATAGCCGCATTGCCCGCAATCGAGCTGCGCCATCGCCGACATCAGCCGCCGCGGAAAGGCCTTGCCCTCGGAAAGCGCTAGGCGTTCGGGCAGTTCCAGCGCCGGATCGTGCCAGGGAAAATCCTCTTCAGCCTCGGCCGGCGCGGCACCGGGGAACGCGCCGGCGGCCGGCTGGCTGGCAGCGCCATACAGGCCGGCGAGAAAGCCGTTCAGCCAGGCGCGCTGCTGCGGCGTGAACGGCGCGGTTTCCGGAATGATCGGGGTCGGGGCCGAGATCATGTTCATGTCAGGCATCGGTCAGCTCGCGTGCACAGATCGCCGCCAGGGCTTCGTCGGAGAAGCGGGCGGTGAAGTCCTGGAAGGTTTCAGCCGGATCGGCTCGCCGTTCCTGCCAGGCCGCCAGCAGCGCTAGCAGCATCGGCAGCAGGTCGGCCACCGGGATCCTTTCGCGGATCAGCCGGCCGATCTTCTGTTCCGCGCCGGCACCTCCGCCGACATGCAAATCGTAGCCTTCGACCAGATCCTCGCCGACCTCCACCTTGGCGCCGAGCAGGCCGATATCGGCGATGTAGTGCTGGGCGCAGGAATGGTGGCAGCCGGTCAGGTGGATGTTGATCGGCTGGTCGACGGCAATGCGCGCCTCCAGCCAGTCGGCGATTTCTGCGGCGTGGGACTTCGTGTTAGACGCGGCGAACTTGCAGCCGGCATTGCCGGTGCAGGCGATCAGCCCGCCGCGTATGTGGCTCGCCTGCGTCTCCAGCCCGAGTGCAAAGATGGCGGCCAGCGCGTCGGGTAGCTTGGCGTCCGGCACGTCGGAGATCAGCAGGTTCTGCCAGACCGTCAGCCGTAGTGTGCCGGAACCGAATTGTTCCGTAATCGCGGCAAGGCCGCGCATCTGGTCGCTGCCCAGCCGGGCGAACGGCACGACCACGCCGATATAGCTTAGTCCCGACTGCTTTTGCGGGTGCACGCCGGTATGGCCATGCTTGACCTGGGCCGGCCGCGACAGGATCGCACCGTCCTCGATCCGCAACAACTGCTCGCCAAGCTCGCCTTCGACCGCTTCCAGGAACTTTGCGAAGCCCCAAATATCCAGCAGGTATTTGAGCCGCGCCCGGGCGCGGTCGGTGCGGTCGCCATGGGCGATGAACACCCGCAGGACGGCGTTGGAAACCTTGGTGGTATCCTCCGGCCGCACGATCACGCCGGTGAAGCGGGCAAAATCTCTGTGGCCGGTGATCCCGCCGAGACCGAGCCGGTAGTACACGCCCGGCGGCACGCCGAAACCGTCCGCCACCTGCACCGCGGTGAAGGCGATGTCGTTGGTGTCTTCCAGCACGGCGATGGTGCCGCCGCCATCGAAGGCGATGTTGAACTTGCGCGGCAGTCCGTACAGTTCGCGATGGTTCAGGATGAAATGATGGATCGCCCGCGCATGCGGACGCGTGTCGATCAGTTCCTGCCGGTCGATCCCGGCCGTCGGGCTGCCGGTAATATTGCGCACGTTGTCCGCGCCCGATCCGCGTGCCGTCAGCCCGAGATCGGTCAGCCCGGTAATGATCTCCGGCGTTGATCCGGCGGGAATTTCGCGCAGTTGCAGATTGGCCCGCGTGGTGATGTCGGCATAGCCCCCGGCATGTGCGTCCGCGAGATCGGCCAGCCCGCGCATCTGCCAGGAATGCAGGATGCCGCCGGGAATGCGCAGCCGGCACATGAAGCTGTTTTGCGCGGGTGCGACGTAGAACAGGCCGTGGAACTTAGTCAGAAACACGTCCGTGCCCTTGGGGAATTTTCCTTCGGCGGCAACAGTGGAAATCTCGTCGAACCGATCCAGCGGGTGTTTCCTGCGCTTGGCCTCTTCCTCGGCCACCAGCTTGCCGCCGCCGGCGACGATGCGGTCCTGCGCCAGGCGTTGCAGATCGCTCGGATCGGCGGAGCCGCTGCTAACCGGTGCCAGCGGCAGGCCCAGCGCCGCCCGGCGCGCCTCCACGCCGGACAGGAAGCCTTTCAGGTATTCCTGCTGGTCCGGGGCGAAAGGCTGGTCGCTCATGGATGGACCCCCGTGCTTTCCGGCGCGAAGGCGGGGCCGAATGCCAGGACCGGCCGCAGCCCGTTGATCGGTGCGCCGCTGGTGATCAGGGCCTGATACCAGGGCGCGTCCGCCGTTTCGCCGTACAGCATCGCACCGACCAGCCTGTCTTCCTGCAGCAGCAGCTTGCGGTATTCGCCCGCATCGGTATCGCTGAGGATGATTTCCTCTGCCCCCGCGGCATCGATCCGGCCGGCCGACCAGACGCCCGCGCCCGCCACCTTCAACGCCGTCGCATCGGCCTGCGCCACATAGGCGATGGTTGCCCCTGAGATTACCCGCGCGCAGGTTTCCGCCTGCGCGAAGGCCGGCGCCACCAATCCGCAGCAGGCGCCCTGGTGTTCGGCGCATTCGCCGATCGCATAGATCGACGTGTCGGATGTCCGCATGCAATCGTCCACGACAATGCCGCGATTGACCGCCAGACCTGCCTCGCGCGCCAAACCGGACTCCGGTCGTATGCCGACGGCCATCACCACCAGGGACGCGGGGATTACCGTTCCATCCGCCAGCCGCACGCCTTGCACGCGGTCCGGACCCTCGATCACTTCGGTCTTGGCGGTCAGATAGGTGTCGATCCGGTACTCCGCCATCCGCCGCATCAGCAACGAAGCCGCGGCGTGGTCCAACTGGCGCTCCATCAGCCGGTCCACGGCGTGCAGCACGCTGACCTTCATGCCGCGCCGTGCCAGGCCATAGGCGGCTTCCAGGCCAAGCAGCCCGCCGCCGATGACGATCGCATCGCCGCCCGCGTCCGCGGCCGCCAGCATTGCGTTCACATCTTCCAGCGTGCGGTACATCACCACCCCAGGCAGGTCGGCGCCGGGGAACGGCAGGCACACCGGCTGCGAGCCCAGCGCCAGAACCAGATGCCCATAGCCGATCGGGCCATGCAGGTCGGTCAGCACCCGGCACGCCTCGCGGTCGATGCCGATCACCCGCGTGCCCGGCAGATAGGTGATGCCGGAATCGGCGAGCTTCGGGTCGTCATGCGTGACCAGGTCCGCTTCGGCGATCTCGCCGGCGAGAAACTTGCTGAGCGCGACACGGTTGTAGGGCAGCTCGGCCTCGGCGCCGATCAGTGTCACCGCCAGCCCGCGCCCCGCCAGCCGTTCCGCGCAGCGCATCCCCGCCGGGCCGGCGCCGATCACGACGATGCGCCGCATCACGCGGCCTCGGCCGGGTTGCGGTGGCGGTCATACAGGAAACGCATCACCGCGGCGCGGGCGGCGATGAACACCGGGTCCTTCACCAGTGTCAGGCGCGAGCGCGGACGCGGCAGATCCATCGTCAAGATTTCGCCGACCGTCGCTTCGGGGCCGTTGGTCAGCATCACGATGCGGTCCGACAGCAGCACCGCCTCGTCCACGTCATGTGTGATCATCATCACGGTGGTGCCTAGCCTTGCGTGGATCTCCATGACCTGGTCCTGCAGATGCGCGCGGGTGAGTGCGTCCAGCGCGCCGAACGGTTCGTCCAGCAGCAACACCTTCGGCTGCATCGCCAGCGCGCGGGCGATGCCGATGCGCTGCTTCATGCCACCTGAGATTTCGTTCGGATACTTGTCCGCGGCATGCGACATGCGTACCAGTTCAATGGCG
>CAINEA010000757.1 GCA_903847525.1 uncultured Acetobacteraceae bacterium
CGTATCGACGGCGAACCGGTCCGGGAAGCCGCGCAATTCGCCCATGAAGGCGTCGTCGGCGACCACCGTTTCCGAACCGTCCAGCGCGCCGGTGGTCGCGGCTTTCTCGGCGTTGGTCAGCAGCAAACGTGGGGTGCAGTCGTCCACCCGCAGCCGCACGCCGTCCGGCCCGAACAGGGTGAACAGCGGCACGGCGATGGCGCCATGCTTCATCGCGCCGAACAGCGCCGCATAGAACGCCATGCCCGGCTCCAGCATGATCGCCACGCGGTCGCCCTTGGCCACACCCCGCGCCGCAAGAAAATGTGCGAATTGCGATGATGCTTCGGCGATCTGTTGAAAACCCAGCACCTCGTCCGGCCCTTCGGCATGCGCGATGCACAGTGCCACGCGTCCGGTCGAGGCGTGCCGGTCGATGCATTCGTGGGCGATGTTCAGGTGCTCCCGGCTTCCGTCGAACAGCTCCCATAGCCGTTCCATCGAAAACAGGCTTTGCGCGTCTTCGTATCGCGTGGTGTCGGTCAGGCGCATCGGGGCCGGCTCACGGGTCGCGCGCCTCTGAAGGCAGCGCGGCCGCCTGACGGCACGGCTTCGCCATCATCGCCCGACTCTGCACACATGAGACTCTGCACACATGAGACTCTGCACACATGAGACTCTGCACACATGAGATTCTGCACACATGACATGGGTTGCCGCCTCCATCCTGGTTCCTTGTGACGTTCTGTCCCTTAGGTGAGGGCTCGAACGGCCCTATTGGTGAACATGGCAACATCTTTGGAGCGGTTTGCCAACCGAGCCTCGTCCCAGGTCATTCAGTCGGGGTCTGTTGCAGGATGCCGGAAACGGCGACTATCCTGCCTTTACACGCCGGACAGCCTGTCACTCGGGTAAATGTCCGCCCAAACGTCCGTATAGAGTTAGAAAAATATGACGCTGCCAATCCCTGCCGACGCCACCAATGGCCCTAGGATCTTCAACACCCGCGCTGCCAAGGCGACCGAGAAGATCGCTGGCAAGGGCTACTCGCCCGTCACGGACGAAGCGCTGAAGACTCTTCCGCCGCCGCCCGGGGCGGTATTCAATGCGGAGGAACAGGCGAAATATCGCGCGTTCAAGGAAGCCAGGCAGGGCGCGGCCGATTACATCGCCATGGAGGGCGAGTTTTCCCGGTACCTGGAGGACGTTTATTCGGCGCCGCCGGTAGAACGGGAACCCTTGACCGACGCGTGTGAAATTCTCGTTGTCGGCGCCGGCTTCGCCGGCCTGCTGCTCTGGTACAAGCTGCGGGCGGCCGGCTATCGCGATGTCCGGTTCTGCGAGAAAGGCGGCGACGTCGGCGGCACCTGGTATTGGAACCGCTATCCCGGCATCGCCTGCGATGTGGAATCCTACAGCTATCTGCCCCTGCTCGAGGAGATGGGATACTTCCCGACGATGAAATTCGCCTCGGGGTTCGAGATCCTCGAATATTGCCAGAGCATGGCGGCGAAATCCGGCTTCTACGATCACTGCCTGTTTCATACGACCGTTGAGCAGACGATATGGGATGAGGCCTCGGGCCGCTGGACGGTGACCACGGACCGGGGCGACAAGATGCGAGCGCGCTTTGTCGTGCTGGCGAACGGCATCCTGACGACCCCGAAGCTGGCCCGTATCGACGGCATGGAGAGTTTCGAGGGAAAGGCCTTCCATACCTCCCGCTGGGACTACAACGTGGACCTGGAGGGCAAGCGCGTCGGCATCATCGGCACGGGTGCCACCGCCGTGCAGGTGGTGCCGGAACTTGCCAAGGTGGTGAAGGAACTGTTCGTGTTTCAGCGGACACCCTCGACCATCGACGTGCGCGACCAGCGCGTGACGACGCAGGAGGAGATTGACGCCTGGTCCAAGCAGCCGGGCTGGGCCCGGGCCCGGCGCGAGAGGCTGGCGATGATTTCATCCGGGCGGACCGCGCTTCAGGGCAATGACGATTTCCTGTCGGGCAAGGTCAGCGATTTCAAGCAACGCAAGCAGTACGAACGGGAATTGTCGGCGGACGAACTGATGCAGCGGCAGCTCAACAGCAATTTCCGGATCATGGAACAAATTCGCGCCCGGGTGGATGCGATCGTCAAGGATCCGAAGACCGCGGCGGCGCTGAAGCCCTATTACACCTATGGCTGCAAGCGGCCTACGTTCCACGATGAATACCTGCCGACATTCAACCTGCCGCACGTGAAGCTGATCGACACCGCACCTTTGGGCGTGAGCGAGATCAATGCCCGGGGCGTGGTTCATGACGGCGTGGAATATCCGGTCGACGTTCTGATCTATGCCACCGGTTTCCAATGGATGGCGACGGCGACGTTCAACATGATCACGGGCCGCAATGGACAGACCCTGCGGGAGAAGTGGCGGACGGAAGGTGTGAAGACGTTCCTTGGCCTGCACAGCAACGGATTTCCGAATTTGTTCATCCTGTCGGGGCCACAGGGTGGCGGCGGGCAGTTCAATTTCACCCGGGGGATCGAAGGGCATACAGATTATGTGATTTGGATGCTGAACACGCTGCAGGCGCGCGGGGCCAATATCTTCGATATTCGGAAGGAACCGGAAAACGTCTATGCGGAGCACTGCCGCGACGCCGATCTGAGAACCCGCCCCTTGCGCGACTGCGTATCGTACTACAACGGCGACGGAACCGCGGAGCCGGGCAGCCTGGCCTATTATGGCGGACCGCAAAAATGGCATGAGCTTCGCCAGGCCGCGCAGGCTACCTTGGACCCCTATGTCTTTGAATCTGCGGATGCCCCTGAATAGGCGATCCCGATCCGGCCTGACCCTCGTGCCGGGGGATGGCCCTGCTTAGGACTGCATCAGTTCAATGCTCACGCCATCGGGCGCCGCGACGTAGCATAGCAGGCTGCCGCCTACTCCCTGCTTCAATTCGACCGGAAAGGTCACGCCCTTGGCGCGCAACCCATCGCAAAACGCGGTGAGATCGCCATCGTACATGAAGCCAAAATGGTCGGTGCCCCAGGCATTGTGGCTGGAGAAATCCCCATCGGGCTGGATCGGCCTGGCGGCGGCCGGAGCCTCGCCCGGCCGGCGGCCGCGGATGAGGATCGTCATGCCCCCGAGATCGACGAAGATCTGCGGGGCACCGCGCGCCACCGTGTCGGCGGAGATCGCGGCGCCGAACATCCGGACATACCAATCGGCGGAGGCGCGCGGATCTTCGCTGATGATGTGGACGTGATCGAACCGAAATGCGGGATTGCTCATGTTTTTGTCCTGCCTTTATTGCCAAAGAACCGGTGACGGGCTGGAAGAACCTGGCCCTACCACGTGTCCACCCAGGCGTGCTTCTTGCCCTCGCGTTTTGGAGGCGGCGGCATCGCGCGCAGGCCCGCGACGATCCATTTGCGCGTCTCGGCGGGGTCGATCACATCGTCTACCTCGTACAGCGAGCCGACATTCAGCGCCTTGCCGCGTTCATATTCCTCGGCGACCAGCTTTTCATACAGCGCGAGCCGTTCCGCCGGGTCGGCGCTCGCGGCAAACTGGCGCTGGTGGCCGAGCTTGACCTTGCCTTCCAGGCCCATCCCGCCGAACTCGCCGGTTGGCCAGGAGACGCAGAACGCGCCGATCATCAGGTTGCCGCCGCCCATCGCCTGTGCGCCGAGCCCATAGGCCTTGCGGGTGATCACCATGAAGGTGGGCACCGTGACGTTGGCGCCGATGACATAGGCGCGGCCGCAATGGCGCACGAGGGCGGTCTTTTCCGCCTCGGGCCCGACCATGTTGCCGGGCGTGTCGCACAGATAGAGCAACGGCACATCATGCGCATCGCACAGCTGCATGAAGCGCGCGGCCTTGTCCGCCGCGTCGCTGTCGATGGCGCCGCCCAGATGCAGCGGATTGTTGGCAACGACGCCGATCGGCCGTCCCTCGATGCGCAGGAGGGCGGTGATCATGCCGAAGCCGAAGCCCTTGCGGATTTCCAGCATCGAACCGGTGTCGGCCAGCGTGCCGATCAGCGCGCGCATGTCGTAGGCGCGCATGCGGTTCTCCGGCACGGCATGGCGCAGCAGCCGCTGATCGGCGCAGGCCCAGTCCGCGACGCGGCCCTGGAAGTAGGAGAGATATTGCCGCGCCACTCGCGCTGCCTCCCGTTCGTCGGCCACCGCGATGTCTACCACACCGTTCGGCACCTGGATGCTCATCGGACCCACCTCCTCCGGGCGGTAGACGCCGAGGCTGCCGCCTTCGATCATCGCCGGGCCTGCCATGCCGATCGTGGAATTTTCGGTGGCGATGATGACGTCGCAGCAGCCCAGCAGCACCGCGTTGCCGGCAAAGCACCGGCCCGAGGCAATGCCGACCACCGGTACCAGGCCGCTGAGGCGCGGGAACTGGTGGAACGTGTCGCTGGTGCCGCCGAGGATGGAGGTGTAGTCGGGGTCGCTGCCACGCCCGCCGCCGCCTTCGGTGAATATGACCGTCGGCAGACGCCACTGCTCGGCCAGCTCGTACATCCGGTCCTGCTTGCGGTGGCTGTGCTTGCCCTGGGTGCCGGCCATCACGGTGTAATCATAGGCGCCGACGACGACGCGGCTGGTCTCCTCGGGGAAGGCATCGCCGTTGATGTGCGCCAGGCCCATGACAAAGCCGTCGGCGGGCGATTCGTCGATCAGCTGGGAAACCGGCGTGGTGCTGCGGCGAGCGGCGATGGTCAGCGCGCCATATTCAACGAAGGAGCCGGGATCGACGAGATCGTCGAGGTTCTCGCGCGCGGTGCGCTGGCCGGTCTTGCGGCGGCGGGCGACCGCCGCCGGGCGGGCGGCATCGCGCGCCTTCGCCTGCCGGGCCAGGACCTCGGCGAGGTCGGGCCGGATCCGATCGAGATCGATTTCCGTTACGGTCTCGGTGACACCGCTCGCGTCGTCGGTTTCCTCGATGAACAACAACGGGTGGCCTTCGAAAACCGTATCGCCGGTGACGATCGTGACGGCGCGGACGATACCGCCGGCCGGGGCGACGATCTCATGCTGCATCTTCATCGCTTCCATGACCAGCACGGCCTGGCCCTGGCGCACCGTGTCGCCTTCCGCCACATCGAGGCTGACGATGGTGCCCTGCATGGGTGCTGCGACAGGCTTTGTGCCCTCCGGTCCGTCGATGCCGGTGGCGAAGGCGGGCTCCGGCGCAGCGGGCGCCATCGCCGGGACGGCGGCATCGCCGCCCTTGCCGAGCGCGACCACGGCGAGCGGATCGTTGGTGGTGAGCCGGATGCCGGCGGTGCGGGGCGCGCCGGGGGCGACGGCGGGTTCGAAATAGAGTCGTGGCTGTGGCCCACCAGCGCCGGCGAGCAGGGTGGCGATCTCCTGTTCGACGAAGCGTGTGTGTATCTGGCCGGCCAGCAGGCCCGGGTGGCGCAGCAGGGCCTGCAGGAACGGCATATTGGTGGCGGCACCGGCGATGCGGAACTCCGCCAATGCCCGGCCGGTGCGCGCCGCGATATCGTCCAGCCGACCGGATGGCGCGGTGACGATCACCTTCGCCAGCAGGGAATCATAGGCCGGATTGGTGCGATAGCCGGCATACCCGTAGCCGTCGACGCGCACGCCCGCGCCGCTCGGCACCTCATAGGCGGTGAGTACACCACCGGCAGGCCTGGCGCTGGCGTCGGCGGTCATGGTTTCCAGGTTGATGCGTACCTGCATGGAAATGCCGCGCGGCGCGGGGACATCCGCCTGCGTCAGCCCGATGCCGGACAGCGTCTCGCCGCCGGCGATGCGCAATTGCACTTCGACCAGATCAACGCCAATGATTTCTTCTGTAACGGTATGCTCGACCTGAATCCGGGCATTGGCCTCGATGAAGGCGATTTCGGCCCCGTCGCCGGGGTTTTCCGCGTCGACCAGGAATTCGAATGTGCCGGCGTTGCGATATGCCGCCGCCGAGGCGAGCGTGACCGCCGCCGCCAATAGCCGGGTTCGCACGCCGGGGGACAGGCCGGGTGCCGGGGCGATCTCGATCAGCTTCTGGCGCTGGCGCTGGAGGCTGCATTCGCGTTCCCACAGATGCGTAACGGCACCGGTGCCGTCACCGATCACCTGCACCTCGAGATGGCGCGCACGGGGAAACAGGCGCTCGACATACACATCGCCGTTGCCGAAGGCGGCCAGGGCTTCCGCCCGGCAGCGCTCGAACGCGGCCGGCAGCTCGGCGACCGCATGAACCTGCCGCATGCCGCGCCCGCCGCCGCCGGCGATCGCCTTGACCATCACCGCGGCACCTTCTTCGAGCCCGGCCATGAACGCCTCGGCGGCCGCAAGGTCGGTCGCGCCGGACGTACCCGACACCACGGGCACGAAGCAGCTTTGGGCAAACGTGCGCGCCGCAGCCTTGTCGCCGAACAGGTCCAGCGCCTCGGGCGTTGGACCGACGAAGACCAGGCCGGCCACCTCGCAGGCCCGGGCGAAGGCGGCGTTCTCCGCCAGAAAGCCGTAGCCCGGATGCACCGCGTCGCAGCCGGTTTCGAGCGCGGCCGCGATCAGCCCGGCAGCATCCAAATAGGCCGCGACGCCGCGCCCCTTGAGCGGGCGCGACACATCCGACCGGCGCGTGTGCAGCGAGGCGGCATCATCCTCCGCATGGACAGCGACGGTGCCGATGCCCATTGCCGCCGCGGTGCGCGCGATCCGGATCGAGATCTCGCCGCGGTTGGCGATCAGCAGCTTTCGTATCGGCATCGGCAGGCGTTCCTTCGCTGGGTCTTCTTGCAGCCTGGTTCACCGGGGGGATGTGAACCCACACGGAGGTGCCTGGCCGATCTGGATGGGTGTAGAATGGCTCGAAACGAATGTTCAGGCCGGTGCGGCCTTATCGTTTCACCATTTGTAGACTTTCTCCAGCGTGCCGCCCATCAGCTTCGCCTTGTCGCTTTCGGACAGGCGTTTGGTTTCGCGAAACGGCGCGACGCCCTGCTCGTAGGTCAGCATTCCGCTGGTTCGTGTCCAATCCGTGCCCCACATGCAGCGGTCGATGCCGAAGGCGTCGATGACTCGCAGGACAGGGTCCCAGATGTCGTTGTAGGGGAATGGCTGACGCGACAGCGTGCAGGCCCCGCTGATCTTGATCCTTGCGTTCGGGTATTGCGCCAGGGCCAGCACATTCGGCAGATCAGCCCACGGATCGGCCGCCGGTGGGTTTGTCTGCAGCAATCCGAGATGGTCGATCACGATCACGGTGTCGGGGTTTCGTTTCACGAGTTCCGTGCCATCGTCCAATCGCCCCCAGCAGAGGAAGTTCACCGGCATTGCGTGTTTGCCCGCGGCGGCGAAGGCCCGGTTCAGGCGTGGGTCGGTCGGGTCGGACAGCATTTCGTTGCGGAGCATGAGCCGGACGCCGACCGCGCCCTTGGTTTTCGCCCAATCGCCGACGATGTCGTCGATCGCGGGATCGGTCGGGTCGATCGGCTTCACGACGCGAAAACGGTCGGGGTAGGTGTTATAGACCTCGAGCGCGTAGCTCGGGTCGTAGCGGTAGAGGTTGAACGTGGAGACGATGATCGCCGCATCGACACCGACCGCGTCCATGGCGGCCACCATTTCCTGCCCATTCGCGGAGTCGGGGCCGTGCAGCTTGTCTATCCAGGGCCGGCCGGGATGGTTGTGCTCATAGGCGTGGACCTGGACATCAATGATCGCCATTCTTTCTGCCTCCCTGCATTCTGCATTCGCATGGTAGCCGCGCCGGTTCGGGTCCCACAACCGCGACTGCCCGGGGTGGTCGCATGAAAGGAAGGAAGACCAGGGCTCTGCCCCTGGACTCCGCTAAGGGCAAGCCCTTAGAATCCGCAACTGGTTTGGGAGTTTAGGGAAGGCCTAGTTA
>CAINEA010000758.1 GCA_903847525.1 uncultured Acetobacteraceae bacterium
CGGATGCCGCGCGCGGCGCCGTCCGCAAGGAGGGCGCGCACGTCGCCGGGGGAGTAGGTGCGCGCGGCGTCCCACGCACCAGCCTCCGCCAGCGCGGGCGCGGAGGGCAGCCGCAGCGGAAAGGACTGCGCGTCCGTCACGTGCCAGTGCAGCACGTTCATGCGCGCCGCGGCTAGGCCGTCGCGCACAGCCGCCAGATCGCGCGGCCCGCCGCGTCCGAGCGACAGCCGGCCCAATGCCCGCGCCATATCCGGCGCCGACCGCAGACAGGCTCGCAGCCGCCCCGCCGCCTCTCCGTTCGCCAGCAGCCAGGACCAGGCATCCTGTCGCGCGGCGATCGCCGCCGGATCGGCCAGCGGCGCTGCCATCCACGCCCCGAGCAGACGCGCGCCGGACGGCGTCAGCGTGCGCTGCACCGAAGCCTGCAGCGTATGCGTCGTGCCGCCATCCCGGGCGCGCAGAATTTCAAGGCTGGCCCGCGTCGCCGCGTCCATCTCCAGCACGCCGGCCTGGCCCTGCGGCGCCGGGCGCGACAGCCGCGGCAAATTCCCCGCCTGGGTCATCCGCACGTAATCCAGCGCCAGTCCCGCTGCGACCGCCTCTATATCGGAGAACGTGCCGAACGCATCCAGGCTCGCGACGCCGAATGCCTCCGCCACCCGCCGCCGCGCCATCGGCGGCGGCGAAGCCACCGCTTCCGGTGACCGCCGAGACGCGAAATCACCCAGACCTAGATCCGCCGGCGCCAGGATCTCCGCCGGATCCAGCCGCCCCAGCAATGCCGACAACTCCGAGCCTGCCAGCGCGCAGGTCTCGAACAACCCGGTGGAGATCTCCAGCCAGGCCGCGCCAAGTTGATCGCCACCCCGGGCCCCATCCCGCGCAAGAGCCAGCAGCAGATTGCGCCGCCCGGCAT
Organism: uncultured Acetobacteraceae bacterium; assembly: GCA_903847525.1. Classification (GTDB taxonomy): domain Bacteria; phylum Pseudomonadota; class Alphaproteobacteria; order Acetobacterales; family Acetobacteraceae; genus PALSA-911. Next base: position 917 of record CAINEA010000758.1, read on the forward strand.
CCAACAGCGCCTCCTCGGTGATCGTGCCCGGCGTGATCAGCCGCACCACCGCACGCCGGATCGGCGCTTTGCCCACGCGCAGCTTCGGGTTCTCCATCTGCTCGGCCACCGCGACGCGAAAACCGCGCCGGATCAACCGCCCCAGGTAGCTCTCGGCCGCATGCACCGGCACGCCGCACATCGGGATCGGCGCGCCGTCATGCTCGCCCCGCGCAGTCAACGCGATATCGAGCGCACTGGCGGCCGCCTGCGCGTCCTCGAAGAACATCTCGTAGAAATCGCCCATCCGAAAGAACAGCAGCGCGTCCGGGTTCTCCGCCTTCATGCCGAACCACTGCGCCATCGCCGGCGAGGCGCCGGCTGGGATTGGGTTTACCGGCGAGGCGCCGGCTGGGATTGGGTTTACCGGCGAGGCGCCGGGGGGAATCGTTGCTTTGCTGGCGGGGCGTGCGGTGTCATCCATCCCAGGGATTTACCTCGCCCTGCCGCCACTGCGAAGCGGAAGCTTCCATCCGCCCGGCCGCGGACGCATGATAACCAATAAGGTGACTCGGGAATTTCCAAGGAGGAAACCCATGGCTGATGGTAATATCGACCAACGGACGGCGCGCGTATCCGGCGAGGAGGCCCTGGCGATGCACGCCGCCTATCCGCCGGGCAAGCTCGCCACCTATCTCACCAAGCCGCTTACCACCGCGCGCGACCTCTCCTTGGCCTATTCCCCCGGCGTCGCGGAGCCCTGCCTGCATATCTTCCGCGACCCCAATCTCGCCTATGACTACACCACCAAGGGCAACATGGTCGCCGTCATCTCCAACGGCACTGCCGTCCTCGGCCTCGGCAATCTCGGCGCCGTCGCCTCCAAGCCGGTGATGGAAGGCAAGATCGCGCTGTTCAAGCGCTTCGCCGATGTCGACGGCATCGACCTGGAAATCGGCACCGAGGACGTCGAGGAATTCGTCAACGCAGTCCGCTATCTCGGACCGGGTTTCGGCGGCATCAACCTCGAAGACATCAAGGCGCCCGAGTGCTTCATCATCGAGCAGCGCCTGCGCGAGCTGATGGACATCCCCGTCTTCCATGACGACCAGCACGGCACCGCCATCGTCGCCGCGGCCGGACTGATCAACGCCTGCCATCTGACCGGGCGCGAACTGCGCGATACCAAGCTGGTGGTCAACGGCGCGGGTGCCGCCGCCATCGCCTGCGTCGAGCTTCTGAAGGCGATGGGCATGCGGCCCGAACATGTCATTCTCTGCGACACCAAGGGCGTGGTCTACCAGGGCCGCACCGAGGGCATGAACCAGTGGAAATCCGCCCACGCCGCCATCACCAAGGCGCGCACCCTGACCGAAGCCCTAGAAGGCAGCGACGTGTTCTTCGGCCTGTCGGCCAAGGGCGCGCTGACCCAGGCCATGGTCGGGCAGATGGCCGCCAAGCCGATCATCTTCGCAATGGCCAACCCGGACCCTGAGATCACACCGGAGGAAGCCCGCGCCGTCAGCGCCGACGCCATCATCGCCACCGGCCGGTCGGACTATCCCAACCAGGTCAACAACGTGCTCGGCTTTCCCTACATCTTCCGCGGCGCCCTGGACGTCCGCGCCAGCACGATCAACGAACCGATGAAGATCGCCGCCGCAGAAGCGCTCGCCAAGCTGGCGCGCGAAGACGTTCCGGACGAGGTGCACAACGCCTCCGCCGGCCGGCGTCTCAGCTTCGGGCCGGAATACATCATCCCAAACGCCTTCGACCCGCGCCTGATTTCCTGGCTGCCGCCCGCCGTGGCCAAGGCTGCCATGGACAGCGGCGTCGCCCGCAAGCCGATCTCTGACCTGCGCCGCTACGCCCGCGACCTCTCCGGCCGGCTCGACCCCACGGCCAACGCGCTGGACGCGATCATGGAACGCGTCCGCGCCGCCCCCAGGCGCGTGGTGTTCGCCGAGGGGGAGGAAGAAAAGGTGGTTCGCGCCGCCGTCGCCTTCCGCAACGCCGGCTATGGCACGCCGGTGCTGATCGGACGCGAGGACCGGGTGCAACGGACGCTCGATGCGCTTGGTCTCGGCGTCATCGAAGGCATCGAGATCCACAACGCAAGGCTGTCCGTCACCAACAGCAAATACGTCGAGTTCCTGCACACCAAGCTGCAGCGCAAGGGGTTCCTGGCACGCGATTGCCAGCGCCTGGTCAACCAGGACCGCAACATCTTCGCCGCCTGCATGGTCGCCACCGGCGACGCGGATGCGATGGTCACCGGCCTCACCCGCTCCCCCGCGGTCTGCCTGGAAGATATCGGCCACGTCATCGAGCCCGCGCCTGGCCGCATCGCCTTCGGCCTGACGCTGATGCTGGGGATGCGCGGCTCCGCCATCTTCATCGCCGATACGTTGATGCATTTCCGCCCGAACGCCGAACAGCTCGCCGACATCGCCATCGGCGCCGCCGAGGCGGCCCGCCGTCTGGGTCACGAACCCCGCGTCGCGCTGCTGTCGCACTCCACCTTCGGCAACCCGATGCACCATGCCGCCGAAACGATGCGAGAGGCCGTCGCCATCCTGGACAGCCGGAAGGTGGATTTCGAGTACGATGGGGAAATGAGCCCGGACGTCGCGTTGGAGCCCGCGCTGCGCGCCCTCTATCCGTTCTGCCGCCTGACCGGCCCGGCCAACATCCTGGTCATGCCCGGCCTGCACTCAGCTCACATCACCTCCCGCCTGGCCCCCCGCCTGGGCGGCGGCAGCACCATCGGGCCGCTGTTGATCGGCATGAGCGAAGCCGCCCAGATCGTACCGATGGACAGTTCGGTCAGTCAGATCGTCGATATGGCGTGCCTGGCGGCCTACCAGGCGGCGCAGCGCTAGGGGCCGATTGGAGGAAGGAAGCAAGGCGAGGGGCTCTGCCCCATAGGCGTTAAATTAGCATTGGATTGGATATGCGACGCTCATTCCTCGTCTTCGTCTGGAATGAGCGAGGCGGCGATGGACGTTTGCGTTGGCCAGCAGGAGGTCATGTAAGCGCCGGAGAGAAACTCCCTCACTGAAGCGGCCAGTTTGTCTGGTTGCGCCGGGGTAAAAATGCGGCAGCGCTATCCCTTTGCCCGTTGGGCAGAGGGTTGGGGGATGAAGCTTTTGGATTTGTATGGTCGCGTCCGCTTTGCGGTTCAGCGTGAGGGTCTGAGCCACCGGGAGGCGGGTCGTCGCTTTGGAATTGATCCCCGGACGGTGGCGAAAATGATGCGGTTCGCGGTTCCGACGGGTTATCGCCGCAGCCAGCCGCCGATGCGTCCGAAGCTGGATCGGTTTGTCGGTCTGATCGACCAGATTCTCGAGGAGGACAAGCTCCGTCCGGCGAAGCAGCGTCATACCTCGAAACGGATTTTCGAACGTCTGTGTGACGAGCATGGTTTCGATGGCGGGATCACCATCGTGAAGGATTACGTGCTGGGAAGCCGTCAGCGCCTACGCGAGATGTTCGTGCCGCTGCGCCATGATCCGGGCCACGCGCAGGCGGATTTCGGCGAGGCACTGGCGGTGGTCGGCGGGATGGAACGGAAGATCCACTTCTTTGCTATGGACCTGCCGCACAGTGACGCCTGTTTTGTGCAGGCTTATCCGGCGGAAGCGACCGAGGCGTTCTGCGAGGGCCACAACGCGGCGTTCGCTTTCTTCGGCAAGGTGCCTCGGTCGATTTTGTATGACAACACGACGCTGGCGGTGGCGCGGATCCTGGGCGATGGGACGCGGCAACGGACGCGGGCGTTTGCGGAACTGCACTCGCACTATCTGTTTGCCGATCGCTTCGGCCGTCCTGGCAAGGGTAACGACAAGGGCAAGGTTGAAGGACTGGTCGGCTATATCCGCCGGAACTTCCTGGTGCCGCTGCCGCGCGCCGCCAGCTTCACGGCGCTGAATGCGCAGCTTTTGGAGGATTGCCGTCGTCGGCAGGGTGAGCGGCTGCGTGGTCATGGTGAGACGATCGGCGAGCGGTTGATGCGCGATCTCGCGGCCTTCCATCCGTTGCCGCCCGCTCCCTACGATGCATGCGAGAAGCGGCCTGCGCGGGTGAACTCGTTGTCGCAGGTGCGCTATCGCGGATCCGACTATTCGGTGCCAACCGCTTACGGCCATCGCGAGGTTCTGGTGCGCGGCTACATTCATGACGTCGTGATCAGCTGTGGCGCAGAGGTCATTGCCCGGCATCCGCGCTCGTATGAGCGCGAAGATTTCGTGTTCGATCCGCTGCATTACCTGGCCTTACTCGAGATCAAGACCGGCGCGCTCGACCAGGCTGCGCCACTGACGGGGTGGGACCTGCCCGACGAATTCGCCACGCTGCGCCGCCTGCTCGAGGCGCGCATGGCCAAGCGCGGCAAGCGGGAGTTCGTTCAGGTGCTGCGACTGCTGGAGGTGTTCCGCCTCGAGGATGTGGTTGCCGCCATCAAGGACGCGATCGCCCGCGGCGTGATCGGCTTTGACGCGGTGAAGCATTTGCTGCTGTGCCGGATCGAAAGGCGGCCGCCTCGGCTCGATCTGACGGTCTATCCCTATCTGCCGCGAGCCACCGTGGCGACAACCTCGGCCAGAACCTATCTCGATCTGTTGTCGGCGGGCACGCCATGAGTGACACGCCGCAAGTTCTGCTGGCCCATCACCTGAAGGCCTTGAAGCTGCCGACCCTTCTACGCGAATACGACAAGCTTGCCCAGCAATGTGCCGCAGAGGGGACCGATCACCCGCGCTATCTGTTGCGGCTCAGCGAGCTTGAACTGATCGAGCGGGAACGACGGATGGTTGAGCGTCGGATCAAGGAGGCACGATTCCCGGCGGTGAAGAGCCTCGACAGCTTCGACTTCACCGCGATCCCTTCGTTGAACAAGACGTTGGTGCTGGAACTCGCTCGTTGCGAGTACGTCGTCCGCCGGGAGAACGTGATCGCGGTCGGCAACAGCGGCACCGGGAAGAGCCATGTGGCCCTCGGCCTGGGGCTGGCAGCCTGTCAGAAGGGGTTGTCGGTGGCGTGGCAATCTATGTGAGAACCGTATGACGAGAGAAGTTCGTCGGCCAGTGGCGGCAGAATGACCGGCAGCGGGCGGATATGCTGCCGGCGAGGGGTCACGCGAACAACCGCTCGTTTGGCGTCATCGGTTGCCACTGGTCAATCGCGTCATCGGTCAACCTCTCGGCGCCACTCTTGATCGCTTCGATCGCCAGTTAGTTGAGCAGGCGGAAGACCTTCGAGGTGATGCCGTCAGTGACCTGTAGCAAGCGCCGCATCGCTCGCGCTGACAGAACTGTGGGATTGCGCAGCGGGAGATTGCGGACGATGGCAAGCACGAGGTCCTCGAATTGATCGTCCGCCGACTAGCGTGTCAGCGGAAACTCCTCGAAGCGACGGGTCAGCTGCACGTCACCGCTGATCGCTTCACGGGCGTCGTTGACGCCGAAACAGACCAACGAGACCTGCAATTCGTTACTGATATAGCGCAGCGTGTTGAGAACGATGCGTCGTTGCGGCGCGGCAATCAGCGTGAGAACCGTATTGCCTCATCCAGGAATGCTCCCGAGCGGACCGGGCATTGCCTCACCAGGATGCTCCCGTCGCTGCGTCATATTGTCAATCGGGCCGCGCAAAACCCGCTTTCCTGTTCGATCGGCGAGCCTGCTTTCCCGTCCCGACCTGGCGCCGCCAAAGCCGTGGTGCGGAGCGGAGGGGAAGAGAGGCGCGGAGCCACCCGGAGCCACGCGCAGCGCGTCCTTTCGCGCGAGCATGGCGAGGCTGGCGAGCACCGGACCTTCCCCGGAGTGAGCACCGTGGCACACTCCGCACCGGTCGGTGGAACAGGCCATCGCCGCGCCACCTGTAAACGTTACGTCACGAAACCTGAACCATAAAAACCCGGATCAGGTATTCGCGGAGATCAATGCCCGCTCCGGTGTTTCCCCGGCGGCTTCGCCGCCAAACACCATTTTCTGCGCCATCTCACGTCGCCACTCTTTCAGCCGGCGTTGCAGCGTCCGCAATTGCCCATCGGGGAAAACGCCGGGCTGCTCGGTTTGCAGCCGCTCGAACAATTCGCGCGATGTCCGCCACGGCTCGGCCTCGAACCATTCGCGCATCAGTGCCGTCACCGTCACAAACGGGTCGGGACGCCGCCGGCCGCGCGGCGCCTTCTCCTTTGGCTTGCTGGTTGGACGTACCTCGTCCTCCCGCCACGCCGTGCGCAGTCCCGCGAGAAATTGCTCCATAGTCGATGCGGCGGGTGGTGTTGCTTCGGCCGTGACCGGCCGATCGGCGATTTCGACCAGTTCTTGCTGAGCTGCCCGGATCGATTGCAACAGCTAAACCGGGTCCAGCGTGGCGTGGATCGCCGTCACCTGGCGCCGGACGTCCTCGCTGGTCCGGGTATCCGTCAGCAGCCGTTGATAAGGCGTGGCCGGCGGATGATACTTTTTCCTGACTTTCGCGCCGTCGCGAGCCTTTCCGGCGAGCTTGAACGACGGCTGAAAGAAGTTCACGAACAGCCGCAACGACGAATATAAACGCGCCAGGGCCGCCGCGGCCTCCAGCCCCTCGTAGCGCCGGTAACCCACGGTGCGCCTGACCACGGCGCCGTTCTTTTGTTCGACCCAGGCCTGGTCATTCTTGCGGTACGGACGGCATCGCGTAAACACAAGCCCCGCTTCCTCGCAATACGTTTTGACGGTTTCGTTCATGAAGACGCTGTCGTTATCGGTGTCGAACCCGAGCAGTGTGAACGGCATGCGTTTCCGAACCTCGCTTAGGACCTCGGTCAAAAGTTTCTGCTCACGAACCAGCAGCGGCGCGCACTCCGTCCAGCCCGTCGCGATGTCCGTCAGCGTCAATGTCTGCACGTAGCTGCCTTTCGCCGTCGGCCCACTGTGGGCCACCAGATCTGCCTCGACGAACCCAGGCGCCGGATCGTCCCAGCCGTCAAAGGTCCGCACCGGAACGTTCCGCCGGATCGCGGCCGATGGTGGCGCGTTACGGCGCTTTCGTCCCCCTCCCGGCTCCCGGACCTCACGCAACGCCCGATCGATCGTGGCGGCGCCCATCGCCTCCAACCCCGCGCGAACCTCCGGCGCCAGTTGAAGATGGCCGTGCCGTTCCATCGCCTCGACCAGGATGGGCACCAGCGGCCGAAGCCGCTTGCCACAGACCCGGTCCGACGCTTCCCAGATCACGATCAACGCCTCGCGCACGGCCTCATTATATAAGCGTCGCCCGGGCCGCGGGCCTGATCTGCGGCTGGGCTGCCTGGCGCGAAGCAAACGCATCGCATGTTTGCGATGTAATACCAAATCCTTTGGTGTGAGACTCACGAAGGCTTGCCGACGCGGGGACAGATGTGATTCACGCTGTTGAACAGCAGGATGTTCGACATGGCCGCGCCTCTGCGTCTTCGCATGGACTTTACCGCCGGTGATTTGCA
>CAINEA010000759.1 GCA_903847525.1 uncultured Acetobacteraceae bacterium
CGCGGGCAGCTGTGGTGCAACAGCTCATGACCGAAAACGCGCACGTCAGCCCTCGCTGCCAGCCAGCCCACCTAACCGATGTCCGCATCGGCTGGGTGCAGCATTGGCCGCCAAGCAGCCTGAGGTCCCCCGTCGCGCCCGTTGCCGACGTCTTGCCCGTTGCCAAGACGCGATCCCTGTCGCCAATCGGGCCTTTCGCCGATGTCTCGAAGCAGGCCAGCCCGACCAAGACGTTCTGCCGCCCGTCCCACTCGGCAGCCAGGGCCAAACAAACCCCATAGCGCCGGCGGCCCGCGCTTCAGTTCAATCCGGCTTCAATGAGGTCGCGCATCGCGCGCAACCCGGCATCGGTGTCGCGCGACCTCACAGAAGCCTCCAGATTCAAGCATAAACGCCTGATATTTATGACTGATTCGGCGCAGGATTACAGGGAAAAGCGATTTCATCCGGGAAATCCGGGGTTATGAGACGAAAATCCGGCGGCCTGATGCCGCTCCAAAGCGTTACGTGACAAAATGCTGGTCACGCCGGAACCGCCAGCTCCGCGATGGAGGCACGGCGATAGACCTCACCGCTCATCATGAGCGCCCATGCAATCCGGGCCATCTTGTTGGCCAGCGCCACGGCCACGAGTTTGCGCACCTACATCGTACCGCTGGCAATCTCCCATTCCTCAGGGAGCTTGTTGGTAGAACTCGCGTGGCCATTGTCCGTTTCAGAGCGGGTGGGATGCTGCCGATGATCGGCAGCATTCGAATGGCCCTCTTGGCAGGCGCTCACCTTCAACCAGGCAAGTCCCGTGCCCTCTCTCATGGTATGAGCGGCCGCTTCAGGGTCTCAGCCCCGCCGCGCGCTCGATTTCCCGATGGAAGGGCGAGTCGTAAGGAAACCGCTCTTTCACCAACCGCTGCTGTTCCCGTGCCTGCTCGTGCAGTCCCTGCATCGCCAGCGCCCCAACCAGCACCGCGCTGTAGTCGATCACGCCGGGAAACGCCTCGATCGCGGCGCTGGCAAGTTCCGCCGCCTGCTTCCAGTCCTTGCGCTCGAACGCCAGGCCCGCCTGTAGGCCCAGGAACCACGCCCGTGCCGCACCGCCGCCCTGCGCCAGCGCTCGCTGCCCATACCGCTCCGCTGCGTCCCACCAACCCGCCGAGCCCAGTTCGAAATGCACGCTGGCATAGCGGTCAGGCGTCTCCCGCAACGCCGGTTCAAGCCGTTCCAGCGCATCCTGCGCCAACTTCGCCTGGCCCATTTTCCAGGCGCAGACCGCCCGCGCCAACAGGACCGTCTCTGCCGCCACACCCGGCAAGGCCGGCTGGTACAGCGCCGATAACGCCTCTGCATACTGTCCACGGTTCATTTGATCTGGAACCGTCGCGCTGCTGTGCCCGCCTCTTGGCGGCATGGCCGGAGCCGCACCCTGCTCGGCCGAGGCCCCCGTCAACTCCCGTGGCACGAACGGCAGCTCCACATCCGCGGCCAAACCGCCATCGCGCCTCAGCGCCTCCGCGAGAACCTGTCCGATCCTGGCGGTATGCGGCGGCGTCATCAGCCCCCAATGCGTGGTCGGGATATCGAACACCGCCACCCCGCCAGCCGACAGATGCTCCCAGCCCAGCCCAGGCATCGACAAATGACGCAGCGGCCTTTCCCAGGAACGGATCAGCACGGTGCGCCCGCCAAACACCCGCGCCGCATGCCGCGCAACAGCCCCCTGGTGCCAGAACGCCTCGTCCCGCGCCGCTGCCGGCATCCGTGACAGTCCGGCATCCGGATCGATCAGGCAGAGCAGTTCTACCACCTCGCCTGATTCCTCCAGCCGGCAGGCCATCTCCTGGGCGATGTTGCCTCCCAGCGAATACCCGGCCAGCCGATACGGCCCCTGTGGCTGAACCTCGCGCAACCGCTCCACGCAGAACGCCGCGACATCACGGATCAGATGGGCACCGTCCAGCTCCTGCTTCATCACCTGAATACCGAAAACCGGCCAATCGGGCGGCAGGTGCGCAAGCAACGGATGCACCGCGTAGGGATGCCCATCCACCCCGGGGGCAATGAACAGGGCCGGCCCGCCGCCGGCGACCCGATACGGTTCAATCGCTGGATGGAACGAAGCCGTTCGGGGGCCCTCCAGCATTGCGGCAAGACCGCGAACGGACGGATCTTGGATGAACTCCGCCGGAGTAATTCGGCGGCCGGTCTCCCTCTCCAGTTGGTCCAGCATCAGTAGCGCCAGCAGCGAATGCCCGCCCAGGCCGATGAAATCGTCGTCCAGGCCGACGTCCTCGACACCGAGGAGGCAGCCGAATAGCCGTGCGATCTGTTGTTCCAAGGCGGTGACCGGCGTTCGGTGTGATGGTTTCATCGCCTCTCGGAGGACATCCGAGAGGCCACTGCGGCGTACCTTTCCTAATGAAGTGAGCGGCAGCTCCGGCACGGTCATGATGCGGCTCGGCACCTTGTAGCCAGGCATTGCTTCCAGCATGGCCACGCGAAGTGCCGCAGGCTCCGGATGACCGTTCGGCGCCTGAACGATGGCCGCCACGACATCCTCGCCCAGCCTCGAATGCGGCACACCGAAAACCGCCGCGACCGCCACTCCCGGCTGCGCCAGCAGCCATTGCTCCACCTCGAGCGGCGCGACCTTGGAGCCACCCCGGTTAATGATGTCGGTTACGCGCCCTTCAAGATACAGATACCCGTCCTCGTCCATCCGGCCCAGATCGCCGGTTCGAAACCAGCCGTTGACGAAGGCTGCCGCACTAGCGGCCGGATCATCCAGGTAACCTGAAGCCACCCCGGGGCCGCGCACCACGATTTCGCCGGGCACACCGGCAGCAACCGAACGGCCTTCCCCGTCCCAGATCGCCACCTCATTGACCGTTGGCCTGCCCGACGCACCCGGCTTGTTGGCCGTCAACGTCATTTCCCCGCCGATCGGGCTCGCCTCGCTCGAGGTGTACACGTCGACCAGTCTCGCCCCAATCCTGTTACGAATGGCATTGGCTACCGGCGCTGGCAACGCCGCCCCGGTGCTGCGCGTAACACGCGGACGCCATTCGCCCAGGGCCCGCGGGTCCGCCTCGAGAGCGCGAACCAACTCGCCCTGCACTGCCGGTGATGCGATATACCAGGTCGCCGAAGTGCGCTCGGCCCATCCGACAAACTCCGATAATCTAAATCGGCTGAGACTGACGCACACACTGCCGGTCAACAACACAGTCAGAAGGCTGCCGATACCGAACGAATGGTACAAAGGCATCGGCAGGAGGCCTACATCGGCTTTCCCGATCCCGAGAACCTTTGCATTATACCAAGAGATGAAAATATCGCGCCTGTGGGTTGTTGGGATCAGCTTCGATCTGCCAGTCGATCCGGAACTGAGCAAGATGTGCATCAGGTCATCCGGCCTTGGATCAAGCTCATGCGCCGCCTCCTCCGAGCTCAACGGGGCGTTCGTGGCGGCGATTCCGTCGGCCCCTACATCCAGAACCGGCAGCCCTAATTTTCGAGCAGCCTCCCGCGCGGCCGGCATGCCGCCCCGATCGGCGGCAACGGCTTCGATCCGCAGGCGCTGAAACAGTTCGCGGCATGTTTCGGCACTCGTTTCCGGATCGATCAGCGCACAGGCCACATGACTGGCGATGGCGGGGAACGCCCGCGCGATCGCCGGACCGGAGGATGAGACAAGCGCCACCCGGCTGTCTCGTCGCAACCCCAGCCCCGCCAGCAACCGCCCGGTGCGCGCCGCCATATCCGCCAATTCGCGATAGGAGACGGTACCAAGCGGATCGATCAGCGCCGGCCGATCCGGCTGGCGCTCCGCCCAATACCGCAGCACGCCCGACAGCGTCTCTGGAACCTCCGAACTGGGGGCGCCGGGAGCCTCGGTCCAACTATTAACGCATGCTGCCAAGCCCATTCCTTTCGCTGATTGGCGTTCGCCTAATTGTTGGCGGATTCAAGTTTGGGAGCGAACACCCCCCGGTGAGGGCATGTTCAAGCTGGCCAGGTTGGCCAGCAGTTTTTGAAATTGCTCGCTCGGCGTTGCGAAGCCAAGCGTTTTTCGAGGTCGGTCGTTGAGACTGGTTGCAACCCTCAAGACTCCCCTCATTCTCAGATAGCCGCGAAAGTATTGTGGAAGACCGGTTGCTCGGTGAGCATCACGGCGAAGCGCTCGACGAGCGGGGCCAGTTGCTGATCGGGCATGTTCGGCATGAGGTCGTAGAGCATAG
>CAINEA010000760.1 GCA_903847525.1 uncultured Acetobacteraceae bacterium
CTATGCTCTACGACCTCATGCCGAACATGCCCGATCAGCAACTGGCCCCGCTCGTCGAGCGCTTCGCCGCAATGCTCGCCGAGCAACCGGTCTTCCACAATACTTTCGCGGCTATCTGAGAATGAGGGGAGTCTTGAGGTTACGGCCACCAATTGCGTCTTCGGGAAAAAGTTTGATCACTGACGACAGATGAATGTGACTATTGCGGATGTTTCCGGCGGTCAGAGGGACGTACACTTCCGACCCCAAGCCATGAGGCCGGACAGCGCCGATGAGCCAGACCGTGGACATGCTCCCGCTTCGCGAATTCGTAAGGGCAATGACGGCCCTGGCGGACAGCGGGGCGGACGAGGCGCGTTATCTCCAAGACGGGGCGGTGATGCTGGCTAATCTGGTCAGGCAAGATTCCTGGCTGCCGGAAGCCTTCACCCAGGCGGGGCCGACCTACCGGCAAAACCTGTTATATTCCGATCCAGCGGAACGGTTTTGCGTCGTTGCTTTCGTGTGGGGGCCAGGCCAGTCCACGCCTGTGCATGATCATACCGTCTGGGGGCTGGTGGGTATGCTGCGCGGCAAGGAAGTTTCCACCATGATGATCCCCGATCCTGCCGGAGGCGCTATGCGGGCAGGTCGGATAGACCAGTTGGAGCCGGGCCAAGTGGTATCGGTGAGCCCGAACCTCCAGGATATTCATACAGTCGCGAATGCCCTGCCGGACCGCACCAGTATCAGCATACACGTCTACGGCGGCAACATCGGGATGATAAGACGGCATATCTTCGATGCTGCCAACTCGAGCCGAGATGAGTTTGTATCCGGCTACAGCAACCTAGTCATGCCAAATTTTTGGGTCTGATGCGAAGGTAAGAATCTTTTTTGGAGTAATTTGGCACCGGCTCAGTGGCTATTCCCGATGGCTTCTGAGGTTCCGGAATATACTCATGCGGCCACATGAAATTTTCAGTCAAGCACCGTTCGTTTTACGATCCGTGAGCATGGTCAAAAGAGCGCATTCCGTTCATGACTCCTCGTTCATCCGTAGCGATCATACGGCCGTGAGCCACTCGGCGACGTCGTCCGTCTTGGGCAGCCCGCCAGCGTGGACGACTTTGCCGTCGATGACGACCCCTGGCGTGGACACGATTCCGTATCCGGCGATCGCCGCATAATCGGTCACCTTCTCAATGCTGATGGGCACGCCAAGCCGGGCGGCCTGGGCTTCCAACATTTCGGCCGTTGCCACGCAGCGTTTGCAGCCGGAACCAAGAACCTTCACTTGTTTCATCGAATGTCTCCGTTGATCAGGCAAACAATGCGTTGAACAAGAAGCCGACGGCCAGGATTCCCAGGCCGACAATGGCAACAAAGACCGCGATCAGCTTCATGCTGAGCACTTTGCGAAGAATGATCATCTCCGGCAGCGAGAGCGCGATCACTGACATCATAAACGCCAGCACGGTGCCAAGTGCCGCGCCTTTGCCCAGCAGGGCTTCGACAACAGGGATAATGCCCGCCGCATTTGAATACATCGGGATGCCGACCAGCACCGCAGCAGGCACGGACCACCAGGTATCGCGGCCCATGATGCTGGCCAGAAGATCGGATGGCACATAACCGTGGATAAAGGCGCCAGCCGCGATGCCAACGATGATCCAAATCCAGACCCGCCCGACGATGTCTTTTAGCGCCTCAATCCCGGCCTGAATGCGGTCGGCAATAGTCAGATGGCCAACCGGAAGGTCAACGGAACCACTGCGTACGTCCAGCACCCATTGTTCCAACCAACTCTCCAGGTGTAACCGGCCGATAACCCAGCCCGAGCTAATCGCGACCGTCAGTCCGAAGACAAGATAGGTGAGAGCAACTTTCCACCCGACCAAGGCGAACAACAGGCCTAGCGCCACCTCGTTGATCATCGGCGCAGCGATCAGAAACGAAAAAGTCACGCCAAGCGGCACACCAGCCGACACGAAGCCCACAAACAGCGGAACCGCCGAGCATGAACAGAATGGGGTAAAAATGCCGAGGCTCGCAGCCGCGATGTTGCCGAGCCCCTTACGCTTGCCTGCCAGAAAGGCTCGGGTGCGCTCGGGGGAGAAGAAGCTCCGCACCATGCCCATCGCAAATACCACCAGCGTCAACAGCATCAGTACTTTGGGCGTGTCGAAGACAAAGAAACGGATGGCTTCCGCGAGGTGGCTGCCCTGTTCGATCGGTAGATTGGCGACAACCCATTCGGAGAACGGCTGCAATTGCCAATAGATAGCAAACCAGGCAACCAGCGCCAGGACAGTCCCTCCGATCAGCCTCGCATCGCGAAGTGCTTGATTTGGGGGAGGCGAGATCAAGGTTGAGGCAGTCATGCTGCAATCCGATCTGACTGTGCCGATAGGCACAGCGCGGCTTCGACGAGAGTTACGATGTTCTTCGGCATGCTCGGAGCGCGTCGATAGCGAACCCACTGAGCATCGCGTCGATCGACTACCAAGCCAGCAGTCTTGAGCGTGGCCATGTGGCGGGACATTCGTGATTGCGTCGTTCCCAGATGCTCCATCAATTCACAAACACAGTGTTCCCGGCCGTCCCAAAGAACCTGAAGTGCCGCCAAACGCGTCGGTTCGGCGAGGGCCGTAAGAATGATGATCGGGCTACACATTTTATGTGCATGCGCCTAAACGCATAAGCTTACAAGTTAAGAAAGAGTTACAGCCCAGGTAGCCAGCGACACCTCACGCCAGCCGGAGTTCCGCGATCAGCGTCTTCGGGTCGGCGCACAGGGTGGCCAGCAAGTCCCAAC
>CAINEA010000761.1 GCA_903847525.1 uncultured Acetobacteraceae bacterium
CCGCCGCCAATGCTACCTTGGCCTTGAAATCAACGCCGTGCTTTTTGCGAACATTCATCATCCGTAACCCCTGGCCTTCAGGCCGTTTTAGGGGCGGGAGTCTCTCTTAACTACCTGTCCAGGATTTGGGGTCCACCTCGCCCCGAGCCATCCACCGCGACGCTGCTCGCCCTCTGTGCGGCGCTCGTCAGCGGTCTGCGGCGGCAGCCGCGGGCGCTCTGAAACCCGGCACCCCGGGCCAATGGCGACCCGGAGCAACAGCATTGGGTCACCACACGGTGCCCCCTGGTTCATCCAGCGGCAGGCCAAGCCGCCGCCAATCGTCTCCTGAATGCCACGGACGGGTCGAAGCATTAGGGGCCGGTAGATGTCGTAATGGGCCTTAAGGTCTGTTCCGGCGACGGGATAGTGGGCTGACGATCGCCTGGGATGAACGAAACGTTGGCGCCTAACGCTAGTGCCAAAATGCGTTGAAGCCCCGGGGGCAGGATAACGATGCCAGCCAAGCCGATGCCGTTGGGAATGGCGAGGGTTTGGTTCGTGCGAGGAAGAGGATAGCCCACCGTCGCGTGCGTCAGCACCGGGCCGCGAACGGTTGAAGGTTTGGCACGGATCAGGAAATCCCGCACGAAGCATGAGCGCTATTCGGCGGAAATGCTGGAGCTGCGCCGGTTGATTGCCGAGGAAATGCGGCTGACGCGGGCGCTGCTGCGAGGGTTGGGGTGAGCGTCACGTGCGGGCGCTAGCGGTTTTCTGGCAATATAACCGTTGCAAAAAAGGTATCTTCCTGGCTACCGTTCCGCCATGACGGCCACAATGACCGTTCATCCGGGGAATACCGGATAATAAGAAAGGGGAACAACCATGCCACTTTACATGTATCAAGGTGCCTATACCGCAGAATCCTGGGCAGCCCAGCTCAAGCATCCGGAAAACCGGGCCGAGAAGATTGGCAAGGCCGCGAGCGAGGCCGTCGGCGGCAAGCTCATCGGCAGCTATTATTGTTTCGGCGACTACGATCTCATGCTGATCGTCGACGTGCCGAATCACGAAGCCATGACGGCGATCGCTTTGGCCATTATGGCAGGCGGCGCGGTCAAGAGCGCGCAAACCACCATTTTGATGAGCGGCGCGGAAGCCGTGGCCGGCATGAAGAAGTCGGCGGATGTCGCCAAGATCTATAAGCCCGCGAAATAGCCGCTTGGTCCGCTCGCAAGATCATTAAGGCCGGGCTCTGCGCACCCCACGGATTGCTGGTCAGTTCGTAGGGTGTGCGTGGACATCGGCCCCCTTGGCGGAAAGGTTTGGTGAAGAAGAAATTTGACCTGGCTAGGTTGCGTGCGTGCGTTCGGCCTGTTTGACGCGGCACACGGCCGCTGGCCTAGATGGGTTTCGCGATCCACTCCCAAACGGGTTATTGGCCCTCAAATCGGAAAGGTGGACGACTTGGCCCCGGAATTCGCAGCCGGCTTGCGGGTCGGCATCGCATCCCACGATGTCGCCGTTCGGCCGCTGCAAGGCCCTCGGCCGTCACCGAGTGCTCCAACTGTCGCTGAATGCATGGGTTTGTGTTGTTGAATGCCACGCATTAGCGCACGGTTTGAATCGGTGACGGGCGGATGGCTGTCCATCGGGGGAGTTTGCATAAGAACATTCCGGTAGGCTGCCGAAGGCTCTCTCATGGGGGAGAGTCCGCTTGGAGCTCCGACAGTCTCGCGTTTGAGAAAGCGCATGTGGAAGGATCAAATCATGGCCAAGCTGGCTTCACTCGCCATCGTCGGGGCGCTCGCCGCCTCGCCGGCCATGGCGGCGGTCACCTTCAGCACCTTCGTCACCGGCGGTGATATCAATGCTGCCTTAGGTCAGAACTCCACCATCGCCTTCAACTACACCGGCACCGGCTTCGTCGGCTCGGTGTATTTCGGTCCCAACAACAACCAGCTCTTCTCGACGGACCTGACCGGCGGAAACGTGCAAAAGTTCGGAAATCCGATTCCGGGGTTCTCTGGCGAGGTGGTGGTGGGTGCCGGGTTGGGTCAGGACGGGTTTACCGCGGGCGCCATCTACGCTGGCAACGGATCAGGCAACCAGATCTATCGCGTCCCCAGCAGTGGCGCCCCAACGCCGTTCGCCAGCGCTCCCGATGGCGGAATCATTCGTCAGATTTTGGTAACTGCCCAGGTAGTCGATCGCTGATCGACGGTTGACATGCGAGTCGCGGCATGAGTCAAGCTTCCCATGTCGTTGCCGCCGCCCGATTCCCAATCTGGTTCCGATGCGGGCGCGCCGTGCG
>CAINEA010000762.1 GCA_903847525.1 uncultured Acetobacteraceae bacterium
CCTGGTGGTGCTGGCGGTTCTGGGGTTGCTGATGGTAACGCTCGCCGAGGGTACGCGGTTCGGCCTGCGCGCCTGGCAGTCACAGGCAAGGCTGACCACGGAACGCAGTGATCTGGATGCCGTCGACCGAACCCTGCGCACGTTGATCGAACGCATGCACCCCGGCGGCTTCGAGGGTGACGAGCTGATCTTCACCGGCAATTCCCGAAGCTTTTCGTTCCGTACGGAACTACCACTCGAAGCCGGAGCGATGGTCACTCGGCAAGCTGAAATAGGTGTGGGCGTGGATCCTGGCCATCGCCTGCAGCTACGCTATGCCGCCCACTATCACCATCTGATCGGCCCACCGCCTGCGCCGACCAACGCATTACTGCTGGAAGGCGTCGACCATATCGATCTTGCCTATTTCCGGCCCGGGGCGGGGCCGCTTGGCGGCTACTGGCTGCCGGTCTGGGCCGAGCCCGTCCCGCCGAGCCTGATCCGCATCCGGATCGTGTTCACAGATCCGGGCCACCGGCGCTGGCCCGATATCGTGGCCGGCCCGAAACGCGAGGCATGGCATCTGTGACCCGCTTCGCTGCCCCGCCCGCACCCGGCCTGATCTGGAAGAAAAGCCCCTCCGACCGCGGCTTCGCGCTACTCATCGTGCTGTGGACGCTCGGCCTGCTGGCGCTGCTCGGCACGCAGCTCGCCGGTTCCGCCCGTTCGCAAACCCGCCAGGCGGCCAATCTGCGGGCCAACGCGGTCGCACAGTCCGCGGCGGACGGCGCTGCCCAGGAAGCGGTGCTGCACCTGCTACGCCAGGAATGGGCCGCGGACGGCAGCGTCCATGTCCTCCGCATCGGCGCCGCTACCGTGCGGGTTCATGTCGAGAACCTTGCTGGCCGGATCAATCCGAACACGACCACCCCCCTGGTCCTGCAGGGATTGCTGGGTGGTCTCGGCCTCGATCCGGCCCATGCCGCCTCGCTCGCCAAGGCAATCGTCGACTGGCGCACGGTCAGCACCCTATCGCTGTCGGGCGGGACGAAGCTGGCCCAGTACCAGGCCGCCGGCATGGCCTACGGCCCTTCCAACCGGGCTTTCGAGGACACTGAGGAAATCGGCCTCGTAATGGCCATGACGCCGCAACTGTTGCATCGCATGAAGCCTTACCTGTCGGTCTATCAAGAAGGCGATGTCACTCGCGCCGCGGCCGGCGCCGCCGGCACCCAGGCATTGGACGATGCGCGCCTGGCCGGCGGGCGCGACGCCATGGCCGCCGGGGTGAATGGTTTCACAAGTCCCAACCTCGTCGCCCTGGTCATCGCTTCGGCCCAGGTGGGAACGGGCGCAGGCTCGGCCAGGTTCGTTCGGCAGATGGTGGTCCGGCTGAAAGCCGAACCCGAAGCTGACGAAACTCCCTATCAGATTCTCACATGGGAAACACCGACCAAATAAAGTTTTCTCGGCCCCATGAGCCCAAACACGCTCCCGTCCGCAATGGCCGCTCGAAAAATAAAAAGGGCGGCCCTTGCGGACCGCCCCTAACTCAGATTTTTGCTCGCAGGTTGGTTTTGGAATTAGCGGCCCGCGTAGGTGCCCGTGCCGGAAGCGCCCGCCGACTGGCAGACAGCCGGGTTCTGGACATCGATGTTCAGGCTGCCGGCGCCGGTGCCGGTATTGGACAGCAGGTTGCGCGTGATCGCGCGGGTCAACTGGCTCGGAACGGGGCTGAAGCCAGCCTGGTTCAGGTTGAACAGCAGCGCGGGGTTGCTGTAGAGGCCGCTCAGGAAGCCCTTGATCGCGTTGCCGGTGTTCGCGTCGGCATAGCACTGCGCGATTTCCCAGGTGGTAAAGCCAACGATCGGGTAACCCACGCTCGGATCCGCAACGGCCGGCACATACTTCGTCGGATCTTTCAGGTCGGTGGCGGTAGACGGAGCCGCCGGGGTGCCGAGCGCACTGCGCGTATTGGCAGATGACGGCAGATAGGTAGTCGCGTTGTGTTGGTTCGTCACGCCGGCAACAACCGGGAAGCTGCTGGAGCCGGAGTTGACCGGAGCGATCTGCGTGTAGTCAGGGCTGAGATACCCGATCGCGCCATCCGTCGCGAGCACGGCGGCCTGCACGCCGCCGCTGCCGGATGCTGGCGTGAAGTTCGATGGCAGTGTGCCGTTGGTCACGCCGGGGGTGCCGCCGGGGAACAAGGTGGCCATGCCCTGAACCGCCGAGAAGGTGATGCTCGAATTGCCGGAGTTGCAGACCGCTGCCAGATGCTGGGTCAGCAGGAACGTCGTCCCGCTGTTGTCGGAACGGACAACTACCTTGATCGGGCCGGTCGGCGCAGTGCCTGTGGCGGCGATGCCGGTCAGCGCGGAATAGTCCGTTATCTTGCCGGAGAAGATGCCGCAAAGCTGATCATCCGTGAACACCACGGCGCCGTTGGTGGTCTGGCCCGCCGTGGTCAGGTTGAACGGAATAGAGATCGCCGTGCCAAAGGTCGGGATCTGGATCAGCGGACCCGTGGTCGGCTTCTGCGCGGTCGCGTAGGTGCTGATCTGGCTGGAACTCAGCGTTGCGTCGCTTGCGCCGAAAGCAATCGTCGTGCCGGCGGGCAGACCGTGATTGCTCGGGGCATTGCCGAGGAAGCCCCTCTGACCAGCGCCGCTGCCGTCGGAGGTGTAACTGTAGCTCGCGGACGGGTTCAGCGAGGCGGTGTAAATGTTGAACATCAGGCCGTACACGGGCGCGGCCAGGGAAGAACCGCCACCATAAACGATGGTCGCAGCCTGCGAGCTGGCTGCCGCACCGGTCAGCAGAGCCGCCGCGGCGCAAACCGACAGCAGAAAAGTCTTGCGGGAAAAGCCCAACATGATGGATCCTTAAGATTGGGAAAACGACGATCGAATGACCGCCGCGCAATTTGCCAAAAGATGATGACGAGCACGTGACTGATTTCTGAAACATTTTATACTTTTACAGTCCGCGAAGAATGTCGCCGCCGTCCCTAGATATTCGGACCTTCTCCCCACTGACTGCAGAACAACGGATATATTGGGGTGAAATCCCGGTGAGAGGCGTGCAATTCTGATTTTGATATTATTAGATTGAACGAAATTGGGTCCGGGTTTCAGTCGGAACGGCATACTTAACAGTTTTTTTCGCATCAACGATAAACAATCAATTCACCGCCACCAAGCAAACCGCCGCATCTCGAACTCAGCGGCGTGGCCCCATAAGCAGAGGATTGGTATAGACCGGCGGCGGTGGACGCTGAGGTATGACAGAGTGACCGAACGCGTTGCCCATGCGCTCCTGTGTCGCTGCCTGGTTGTAAATGCCGGCCACAGCCGGAGAAATCTTGTCCGCGCGCCAAGGCTCCACCGATCCCGGCCAAACCGCTGGAATGGCGCCGCGCAACTGGCGATTGAGACAATCATATGAACGCTGATCACCGATCTGCACATCCACGCAGGTGCCCCGTCCGGAATCACTCTCCGCCCGCGCTGGGCCGGTTCCCAACACGGCCATGGATGCTACCCACAGAAACCACCATAACAGCCTGCGGGATGGGCCGGCGCACGCCGAGTATCGTACTTGCATGTCCTCGCGTGCTCGCATGAACATCAGCGACGCTTGCGCGGAACTCCGTCCGGCGCCGCCGTGGCCGCGACCGTTTCCACGGACTGGCCCGCCATCGGGGGCGTCGCATTCACGTAGCGATGATCCAGGATCCGATCCTCGTAGTCCTGCACGATGTTCTGCAGTTCGACCTGCTTGAACCCCAAAAAAGGCTCCCAGCTGCCAATCACAGTCGCGCGGAATTCGGGCGTGCGATACAAACGCAGGATATCGTTGGCCACACCGACCAACTTGGTATTCTCCTGCCGGCACAGCGCAAGCCTTGCGTCCGTCTCGCGCCACCGCTGATCGAGTTGCTTGCCGTCCACATCCCGCGCCCGCGCCACCTGAACGGCCTGTTCATACGCCCCCCGTAGCCGGGCCATGTCCGCGCGCAGGCTCTTATTCTGTTCCTGCAATGCAGCAACAGCCTCACGCGAGGCTGCCGCTTGCGGGTCTGGCGCGGCCACCTCGGCCGGCCTCGCCGCGGCTTTCACAGACAATTCCTCGATCTGCTGTATCAGTTGGACATTCTGCTGCTTGGCCTGATCGAGGGCCGCCTGCATGGCGGCCTGACCATCCTGCAGCGCGCGCAATTCCACCGTGGACCGGCGCAGCGCATCCCGTAATCGGCCTTCGACGGAAGCTTCCTGAGGCTGCGCAACAGCCGGGACAAGTCCCAAACAAATCGCCATCAGCCAGATCGCGCTACGCCACCATACCGGCTGAACAATCGCGCGCGACAGCACCGGAACGCAGGACCGCATAATCAAAATTTCACGTTCAGGTCGGCTTGAATGACATCGATCGCATAGGGCGGACCAGACACCTGATTGGCACTGAGAAACCGCGTCGTGAGATAGGTGTTGCGCGCCAGCCCCAGATTGCCGCCAAGAATAAAGCCCTTGGCGTTGGTGCCGCCGAGGTGAAAATCGGGGTCGTTCAGCGCGTCCAGCACGGCATCTGTTTCAAGATATTTATAGGTCAGGAAAACATTCCAATCCCAACGCTTTTCGATGGCCGCGGTGCCGACAGTCACACGGACCAAATAGGTATTGTTGCCGCCCTTGTACTGGTTGTTGACATCGAAATTGTTGGCTGGCGGACGTGACGCTACGGAATTGCGACTATAGGAAAGATTGGTCGAATAGTCGCCTTCCAGGGCGATCCCGATCGGGTTGAACGTGCTGATGTCCACGCGGGCATGCACATCCAAAACCCCGAATCTCGACGCCAAGCCATAATATTGCGGCATCGGCCCGCCGTTGGCAAAACTCGGGTTCGGCACGATGTTGCGGATCGGGAATACCGTGTTGCCGAACTGCAGGAACTGCGGTCTCGTATTGTCCGTGCTGCAGGTATCGCTGCTGTAGATGATCTGACACGGGCTGGAGGTCTGCCCTTGCACACCTGTATAGGCGAAATAGCCAAGCGCCGCCTTCGCCGCGAAATCGTCGGAGATCTTCCAGTTCGCACCGGCTTGCCCACCGATCAGATACGCATCATGCGACGCTCTGTTGCCTGGCGCGCTGGTGCTGCCGAAATTCAGCGCCGTATTCAGCACAGGGAAGAAACCGGCGTTGAAGAAACCCGACCAGTGATCATCGAACCGGGGCGTGACCTGCGCGGCGACACCGTCGAAGCCCAGATCGTCATAGTACATCAGGTCCGTGGTCCAGAACGGATTGGGCATACGCCCGGCGAACAACGTTGCCCAGTCGGCCGGCGTGCCCTTGATGAACGCGCGATCGATCCAGATGGCGTATTTGTTGAACGCGCCGTTCACCCCCATCGTCTGATTGGTCGAAACCGGACTGTTGTCGTTTCCCGTCGCGATGCGGATCTCGGATAGGATGTTGTCATCGATCTGCGCGTCGACCCCCAACCGTGCCCGTAAACGGAACCGCGTGCGGTTCTGTGTGGAATTCAGCAGCGGCGGCAGCGCACCGCCGTTGGTGTCGAACCCGGCGCTATTATTGATGGCGTTGAAATCGACGAAGTTGGGATAGTTGGTATTCTGGAACATGTCCGCTTCGCCGCGCAGCCGCAGATCGCCAAACATGGATATACGCTGTACCCATTCAGGGGTTGCGTTCGGCGTCGCCCAGCCCTCGTTCTTCGCCTGGGTCATCACGTCCTTGCGAACCTGCGCGGCGATCTGATTGCGCACCGTCTCTGGCACGTAAGTCACGCGCACCGTGTCGGGCGACAGCCCCTGACCGGCCACCGTCGCCGCGTTCGAGCCGGCCGGCAACGCGCCCGAGCTAGGCTGGGCTGCTGGAGCAGCCACGGGCGAACCCTGGCGTGCCTTTCGCGTAGCGGTCGACGCCGGGCGTGCTTCCTGCTGCGCCTGAGCCAGCAGGCCCGCTGCCTGGTCGCGCGGCAGGATCCCCTTTTGTACCAGCAGCTCGATCAGCCGCTCAGTCGCACTGCTGCCGGCAGGCGCCTGGGCGCGCGCCGGCTGGGACAGCAGCACGCTGGCCAGCAGTAGCAACGAAATGCTCACGCGCACAGGCCACCGCTTCGGTTCAAATAACATCGGGCAAGCACCTGTTATGCGAAATGAGGAAAAAGCATCAGCCCGGCTCGGCGCCGATGCGAAGATTGACCGGGTGCGGCATTCCAGCCGGCGGCGGCTCACCAAGAGACAGCCCGCTGATCACGCGGGTCAGAATGCCATCCATGGCCGGGTCGCCCGAGGAGGACACCAGTTCCATTCGCGTCACCTGCCCGCCCGGCCCCAGCCAGACCTTGACCGAGACATGATACCGCCCCGTGCGCGCCTTCTCGTCACGCTTCAGCGCGCTTTGTAATTGCGACTGCAACAACCCGGCATACAGGCTGAAATTGTTGCTCGCACCACCGCCACCGCCACCGCCACCGATCACATTGCCGTCGCCATTGCCCACCTGCAGCCCATACGGATTGGACCCGGACCCCGCGGCCCCTGTCAGCGGTGCATTGGTCGGCGCCGGATTGGACTTTGGCTTGTCGGGCGCTTTGGCCTGCGGCTTAGGCTCTTGCACGCGAGGGGCCTCCATGATTTTCGGAACCTCCGGCGGCAACTCCTTCGGCGGCGGGGGCGGGGGCAACGCGACCTTCATGATTGTGGTCATGGCATGCCGCTGCGGGCTTGAGCTGCCCTGCAACAGAGAGACTGCCAGCACCCCGATGCCGACGGCCGCCAGCACGGCCAGCACCATCCACCCGCGCCGGCGTATCCACGACCAACGGTTATCGTCGGTCTCCTCTTCATCTCCGTCGAATGGTGGCGGCGTTTCACGCATGATCCAGTCCAGCCACGATCAGGATCCGGGGGCTCGCTGGGATTGCAGCCCGATCGAACCGATGCCAACCCGGCCGCAGATATCTAGAACCTCCATGATATTGTCGTACTGCACGGCCCGGTCGCCCTTCAGAATCACCGGCAGATCGGGCGTAATCGCCTTCAGATCACGCAGCTTGCGTTCCAGTTCGGCGTTGGCGACAGGCACCGCATCCAGGAACAGCTGGCCCAGGCTGGAAACGCTGATCACCTTGGTCTTGGGCGTCGACAGGCTGGCCGCGGTGCTGGCCTTCGGCAGATCCACCTTCACGCCCTGCGCCGCCGCCGTCGTCATGATGATAAAAATCACCAACAACACGTACGCGAGGTCGAGCATCGCGGTGATGTTGATATCGTCGTAAGGTTTGTCGTTGGCCTGGACCTGCATGGATCACCCGTTCATTCAGCTGCTCGTTGCACGGGATGCGTCGGCGCCGGCGCATTTGCCGTCACGAACTCCGGCAGCGGCGAATGCACACCCTCGCCCATACGTGTGACCAACTCGTCCACGAACACGTGCATCTCGTTGGTCACATCGCGGATCCTCGTCAGAAAATAGTTGTAGCCAAACAACGACGGAATCGCGACGGCCAGGCCGGCCACTGTCGCCAGCAGGGCCGCGGAAATGCCCGGCGCAATCGAGTTAACGTTTACGTCGCCGGCCGCCGCGATGGCAGCGAATGTGATCATCACGCCAACGACGGTTCCGAGCAGGCCGAGGAACGGCCCGCCGCTGATGGCGATCGTCAGCAGCACCATAAGACGGTTCAATCGCATGGTCTC
This sequence comes from uncultured Acetobacteraceae bacterium, assembly GCA_903847525.1. Taxonomy (GTDB): domain Bacteria; phylum Pseudomonadota; class Alphaproteobacteria; order Acetobacterales; family Acetobacteraceae; genus PALSA-911. The sequence continues at coordinate 7,712 of CAINEA010000762.1, forward strand.
GACCGACAAACCTGCGTCCAGCGATGAACGGATCGCGGCCAATGACTGCGGTGCTAGCCTGCCGTCACCACCGACCCGCCCGGCATCCAGGCGTTCCAGTTGCTCACGCGAACCGACCTCATAAAGCCGGTACAGCGGCGCCTTGCGCAACGCCGGCTTCTTCGCCACATCCAGAGGCTCAAATCGGCCGCCATTGGCGACCGCACGCGACATCAGGCCACGAAACTCACGGTGAAATTTCTTGTTCGCCCCTGATACACGGCTGATGTAGAGCGCCTTGCCGATCATCACGATCCAGCTGATCAACGACATCACGCCGAGGATCCCGATCACCACCCACGCATCCGGCGTCACCGACCGCAGGATGATCGCCAGGTAGCCATTGCCAAGAACCGAGCGCTGCTCTGCGGTTTCGAAGGTCAGCAGGTTCGCCTGCGGGCCCTGGCTACGCACAGCGATTTGGAACACGCCGGTTGGCCGCACAAGCTTCGCTATCTGGAATTCGTCTAACAGCCCTGCAAACGCCACGGGTTCGGCAACCGCTTGTGGCACCGGCGTTGATGCGCCAGCCACGGTCGGAGCAGCGGCAGGTGTGCCGGCGGGAGCCGGGTCCGCGCTTGCAGCGGGTGCGGGCATCGGACCGCCCAATACGGACGCAGCACTCATTCCCGGCATGTTCGCCGCCACTTCCCCGCGCGCCTCGCCGTCAACATACACGGTTAATCGGTCGGATACCGTGACCGCTATATGGTGCCACGCCTCACCCGTCAGAGCCGCGCCAGCCAGCGTGCGCGCGGTACCCGCCGCCCCGGTGATCTCGGCGTAGGCAACCCCCTTGTCCAAGCCGATCGTCAGCGCATTGCCGTTATCGCGTATCGCGTACAGCGCGCCGCTGTCCGAAATTGCGCCTGCACGCACCCACATCGACCACGTCATTGCCTGCCCTGCCGGGATCGTCATGGACGGACTGGCCGGGATGCGGATCGGCGACTTGCCGTCCAACCGCAAGCCAAAGCCGATCATGCCGCCTTCATCGCGCCGGCCAGCTGTCTGGGCATTGTTGGCGTAGCCCGTCGCATCGCGCGGCAGGCCGTTCTCGTCATTGAAATGATAGACCAGCAACTGATCCGGATCATACGTCGCCTTGGCATCGCTGCCGCTAGTTGCCGCCTGGTTGCCCCAGTAAAGATACAAGCTGGTCGCCGTTCCCGGCGCCAGATCGGGCACGTCTACCCAGATGAGCGCGACCTGATCCACCAGTCCATCATATTTTTCGAGATGGTAACGCAACGGTGTGCGATCATCGCCGGCAATCACGCGCAGGTCCGCACCATCGTCCTTGGCCGTGTCGAAGTTGAAATTGCCCGAATGCAGGCGGATAAGCACCTGGGTGCGGCCGACCGGTTCGGTAACGTTCGCACCCTTCGCTCCGGCGTCAGCAACAATCTTCATCCGGTTCGGCCAGTCGCTGTTCCACCAGGCCTGTGCCGGGGATGCGAACAAACCAGAGGCCATAACGGCCAGAAGTAGCAGGCCAGGCCACCGGCCGCACAAAAGCCGCGCGAAAACCATTGTCAGAAATCTCCAAACAGGCGGAACAGCACGCGATTGCTGCCGCTGCGCGTGACCGGGCCATTGCTCAGCGCGGTCGCGCCCTCGACCTGGCCGTTGTAATGATCAAACACCCGCACCCGGACCCCCGCGCCGACGCTGTTCAGCGAATAGCTCCGTTTCTGCTCGGGCAGCGGACCATTGATCGCGGCGTAGGAAGTGTCCCCGAACGCATGGAACCGCAATTCGTTCACGGCAGGCACGCCGATCGTGTCGGCAAGGGATGGGCTACGCAGTTCAGTTTGCAGCAGCGCGCCGCTGTCTCCGAGGACCTCGCTCTCCTCGTATCCACGCACGGTGTCTAGACCGCCGACGCCGAACTGCTCGTTCGCCACCAACGGATCGGGCGAGGCCTGCGCCTGCGCACGTGCCCAAAGCCTCAAGACTCCCCTCATTCTCAGATAGCCGCGAAAGTATTGTGGAAGACCGGTTGCTCGGCGAGCATTGCGGCGAAGCGCTCGACGAGCGGGGCCAGTTGCTGATCGGGCATGTTCGGCATGAGGTCGTAGAGCATAG
>CAINEA010000763.1 GCA_903847525.1 uncultured Acetobacteraceae bacterium
CCGTAAAGAGCCTCGAACCCCGCTTCGCTGAGACCCTTTTGGAATTGCACCTTGTTTCGAGCCATCGTCCCTGCCTCGCTAAATCGAATGTTCACGATATGTGCCACGAAAGAGAAGCTGAGAAAAGTGCGTAAACAGGATTCGAAATGGCTGCCGGTCCCCGTGACGGTGAACGGACTAAGGGCGGTGCCCAGAATGATCGCGATATCGCCCGGCCCAGGCGGGCCAGGCGGACTCCAGTTCGCCGGGTCGGAGGGATTGGTGCTCGATGCACCTGTCCAGGTATAGGTGGTGGCCATACGTCTCTCTCCTTCCATGCGATCGCCGATGCGTCGTCTGGCTGGGATGACGGCGGCCAGACGATGCCCGGCTCCTACAGGCAACGATCAGGATGCAGACCAATAAAGTTTCTATAGAAAGTATATCGCCTGACCTGAGGCAGACTACGCGCGACCGTCCGGTATTAAAATAAGTTAATCGCCATTATCTGTATTTTGATCGCTCGTCTCGGTTGTACCCTTGGCCGCACGGCGACGACGTTGGCTCCATTCCCCGATGCGGATTGGAACGGACTCACGGGAGCGATATGGGCCGCGGTCTATGCCGCAGCCGTCCGGCGCGGTCAGTTCTGGGTCAATTGCAGAATGACCGGCAACCGCCCCTCTCCCTCATGTCGCCGGCCGACCAGGTAGAAGCGGCCCTGGTCGTCGCGGGTCTGGGTTCCGTAGAACAGCACGGGGTTGGTGAACGGGTGCGGAAACGGTGCGGCGACCGAGGTTTTGGCCGTCAGGTCGAAAACCAGCCAGTCCCACATCCCTCCCAGCATACCCACGCCGGCGATGCTGTTGATGCCGTCCCCAACGAACAGGCTGGGGGTATAGGCGATGCCCTTCGGGTGGAACCAGCCCAGCGGATGAACCGCCAATTCGGCGGTTTCGCTCGGGACGATACGGTAGAGGTAGCCAACCCCCGTGGAGAACACGATCGATTGGTCGGCAAGGAAGGTGAAGCCGATGATGCCATGTGCATCGGCGGGGCTCTGCCCGTCGGCGTAATGATCCAGGCGCGTGGAGGCAATTGGGTTCAGGTCGGGGTCGAACTCGATCAGATACGCCTCCAGGCCCCCGGCACCCGGAGTCACGCCACCCTGGGTCACACGGGGGACAAAGGCATGGCCGCGCGCGTCCACTAGCAGTTGGCGGCACATATGCCCGCCGACGGAGCCTACCTCCCGGCGGAGGATTTCGCCGCTCTGGGTGTCGTAGCGGTACAGCACATGGTTCCAGTAGCCGAGGGCGTAGATCCAGCGCCCGGCCCCAGTGGCGCAGGTCAGCCCTTCCGGGGCGGCTAGCAGATGCTCCCAGGCCGGATTTTCTGGCCCCGAACCGGGCAGCAGGCGCCAGAGATGAGAGCCCCATTTGGGCGGGGCGCTGCCGTCCTCGCCCTCACCCTCCTCGTCGGTGCTGGAGAAATAGAGGTAGCCGTCATCGGCCTGGATGAATTTCGAATGGATCTTGATCTGCCCCTCGCCGGGCAGGAGCGGGCGGACGGCGCCTAGGGCGGCCAGCACGCTGCCCCGATCGGTCAGGGTGCCGGCGCCGGGATCGTATTCCATCAGGTGCGCGGAGTAATGGTCGTGCACCGCGGATACGCCGAACCACAGATGGCCACGATCGTCGCGGCCGCTGGAGCCCCAGATGGCGTTGATGTCGGGGAAAGGCGGAATGGGGATTTCGGCGACGCGCGGCAGCGCCAGCGGATCCTTCGGTGCCGCGGTGAAAACGCTGCCGGTTGTCTCGGCGAAGCCGCGGACCCGCTGGGCCAGCGCCCGCACCGGCAGGCTGGCGGCAGCGGCCAGCCAGATCGCCGCGCGTCGTGTGATCGCCAATTCGCTCTCCCGGGCAATGGGGGTCAAGGGGTCCCAGGCTCCTTACGGGGCTTGGGGCAGAGCCCCAAACTTGCCGTTGTGGCCCTTACCGTCCAGCCGCAACCGTATGACCAGGCACCAGCTCATTCACCAGTTCGTCCTGTGTCGCGGTCATGATCCCGGGCTTGCCCACCACGATCCCCGCCGCGATGTTCGATAGCCGGACAGCGACCGGCAGGTCCAGCCCGCAGGCCAGCCCGGCCGCAAGGGTGGCGATGACAGTGTCGCCAACGCCGGAAAGGTCCACGACCACTGCTGCCTCGGCGGGGAAATGATAGATGTGGCTGCCGGTCAGCAATGTCATGCCGTCCGAGCCGCGGGTGACCAGGACGGCGGCGAAGCGATGCCGGTCGCGCAGGACGGTCGCGGCGGCGATGATCTCGGCCTCGGTGCCGGCCGGCATGCCGGTGGCGGCGGCGAGCTCGCTGCGGTTGGGGGTAATCAGGTCGGCGCCGGCGAAAGGCGCGTAATCGGCGGTGCGGGAATCGACGATCACCATGCGCCCGGACTTACGGGCCAGGTCCATCAGCTTGGCCGGCACGTCGCCGGCCAGCAGGCCCTTGGCGTAATCCGACAGCACCGTGACGCTGGTGGCGGCCATGGCGTCGCCGGCGATGCGTAGCATGCGCTCCACCAGCTTGGGATGGACCGGGTTGGTCTCCTCCCGGTCGGCGCGCAGCAATTGCTGGCCGTCGGCGATATAGCGGGTCTTGACCGTGGTGGTCCGTGAGCCCTGCACCAGCAGCCACGGCTCCACGCCCGGCTGGCCGCCGATCAGACTGGTGAGGTCCGACCCGGCCTGGTCGTCACCGACGATCGAGACGAAGGCAACGGCGGCACCAAGGGCCGTGAGGTTGCGCACGACGTTGCCGGCGCCGCCGGGGGTGGCGACTTCGCGTTGTTCCACCAGAACCTGGATCGGCGCCTCGGGGCTGACCCGGTCGACCGTGCCGTAGATATAGCGGTCCAGCATGGCATCGCCGATCACGGTCACGGCTCCGCGGGAAAGCCTGCGGATGGCGGCGATCAGGTCCGGCGCATCCCGGTCGGGCAGTATGCGGTTCATCTGGAACGCGTAACGCCATGGCGCGGCGGTTGCAAGGCAGAGTTGCGTTGCCCGACGGAATGACTGCCGGCGCAGGCCGCTCAGGCGGTCATAAATGCAAGTTTATCTGTCTCCAGCACCACACAGGTGAGTTCCCCGCCATACACGGCACCGGTGTCGATGCCGACGCGGTTGGGCCGGACGACGGGGACACGGCCCGGGGTATGGCCATGCACGACGACGACGCCGAGATCGCCCTTGAACGACAGGAAGGGCTCGCGAATCCACATCAGGTCGTGCCGGTCCTGCTGATCCAGCGCGACACCGGGGCGGATGCCAGCATGGGCGAAGAAATACGGCCCTTCCCGATGGCTGATCGTCAGATCGCGCAGGAAATCGAGTTCCATCGCCGGCAGACGGTCCACCCAGGCGGTGTGCCGCAGCTTGTGCGGCACGTGCCAACTGGCGAGGGTCTCGCGGCCGCCGTTCATCAGCCAGTTGGCGGCAACGGCGTCATCTTCGGTCACCATCGCCTTCAGGAACATGTCCTCGTGGTTGCCCATCAGGTTGACCACGCGCGTGCCCGGAACCGAATTGGGGTCGCGCAGATAGGCGACGACCTGGGCGGAGTCCGGCCCACGGTCGATATAATCGCCGATATGCAGCAGCAGCGCATCCGCCACCGGGCGGGCCAGCAGATCTGCGGCGATGGCCTCATGCAGTTGAACCAGCCGGTCCAGGCAGCCATGGATGTCGCCGATGGCGTAGATGCGGGTCTCCGGCGGCAGGGTGGCCGGCGCGACGATAAATTCGATCATTTCCCTATCCATAGGCCGGGCGGCGAAGGTAAGGAAGGCCAAGGGGCTTTGCCCCCTGGACCCCCGCCAAAGGCAGGGCCTTTGGATGCCATCCCTTTGTGCCCTTAGCAGGGGGCGAGGGGGCGGATCCCCTCGCCTTCCTTGCGTCCGCCCCCTTGGCTACGGGGGGCATCCCGGCCTATGCCCTGGGCATGCACGCAATTCAGGTCGAGGCCCTTACGAAGCGCTATGGCGCCACCCTCGCGGTGGACGGTATTTCGTTCGCCACCGAGCCCGGCACGACGCTCGGGCTGCTGGGGGGCAACGGCGCGGGCAAGACCACCACCATCGCCATGCTTCTGGGCATCCTGATCCCGACCGCCGGGTCCATCCGCATCCTCGGCCACGACATGGCCACCGATCGGTTCGCTGCGCTGGCGCGGATGAACTTCTCCTCGCCTTACATCGCGCTGCCGGGCAACCTGTCCGTGCGGGAGAATTTGCGCGTCTACGGGCATCTGTACGACGTGCCCGCCCTGAAGCACCGCATCGGCGAGCTGACCGAGGAACTGAACCTGGGCGAATTCCTGGACCGGCCGGCCGGGCAGCTGTCGGCCGGGCAGAAGACCCGCGTGGCGCTGGCCAAGGCGCTGATCAACCGGCCGGACGTGCTGCTGCTGGACGAACCCACCGCCAGCCTGGATCCCGATACGGGCGATCTGGTGCGCGGCTGGCTGGAACGCTATCGCGCGCAGAGCGGCTGCACGATCCTGCTGGCGTCCCACAACATGGCCGAGGTGGAGCGGCTGTGTCACCACGTGCTGATGTTGAAGCGCGGCCGGGTGGTGGACAGCGGTAGCCCACAGGACCTGATCGACCGCTACGGCCAAGACGATCTGGAGGCGGTGTTCCTGGACATTGCCCGCGAACGCGGCAAGGCGGCACCGGAGACGGTGCCATGAGGGCATCAACCCGCCGCATCTGGGGCATGATGTACCGCCACCTGACGCTGTATCGCCGTTCCTGGCCGCGGCTGGTGGAGCTGGCCTACTGGCCGGTCCTGCAGATGTGCATCTGGGGTTTCACGACCAACTACATGGTGCAGCGCATGGGCGCATCGGGCGTGGCGCCGGGCGCGGGGATGCTGGCCGGCGGCGCGCTGCTGGGCGGCGTGCTGCTGTGGGAGGTGGCGCTGCGCAGCCAGATGGGCGTGGCCATCTCGTTCCTGGAGGAACTATGGTCGCGCAACCTGGGCCATGTGTTCGTCAGCCCGCTGCGGCCGTGGGAACTGGTGGCAGCGCTGATCGGCATGTCGATGATCCGGATGTTCACCGGCGTGCTGCCGGCCATCCTGCTGGCCTGGCTGCTGTATGCGTTCAACCTGTTCGCGCTGGGCCCGATCGTGGTGCTTTTCTTCGCCAACCTGATGATCATGGGCTGGTGGGTCTCGCTCGCCGTCGTTTCCCTTATCCTGCGCCATGGCGCAGGCGCCGAGCCGCTGGCCTGGTCGCTTTTGTTCGGGCTGACGCCGTTTTCCGCGGTGTTCTACCCGATCGCCGTGCTGCCCTGGTTCATTCAGCCGATCGCCCAGGTGCTGCCCGCCGCGCATGTGTTCGAGGGCATGCGCGCGGCGATCCTGAACGGGGTGATCCGCTGGGACCACATGGCCTGGGCCTTTGGCCTGAACATCGTATGGACGCTGGGCGCTGCCTTGCTGTTCGCGGTGCAATTCCGGGCCGCGCGCGTGCGCGGCGCCCTTTTCTCTGTCGGCGAGTAAGCACCCATGTCCATGACCAGTTTCTGGCTGATCCGCCACGCCCTCGTGGAGGAGAACGCCCGTGCCATGCTGTATGGCGTGATGGACGTGCCCCTGTGCGAGACGACCCTGCTGGAGCAGGCGCCGATGTACCGGGCGCTGGCGGCCCGGCTGCCCCGGCCCGCGAATTGGGTCGTCTCTCCGCTGTCGCGCACCCGCCGCACGGCGGAAACCATCTTCGCCGCCGGCTATCCGCCGGCCGGGCTGGGGGTCGAGCCGGACGTGATCGAGCAATCCCTCGGCGACTGGCAGGGCCTGCCGCACGCCGATCTGCCCGCCAAACTGGAATACGGCGCGCACGCCTTCTGGCCGCTGCGATCGAACGAACGCCCACCGGGCGGCGAAAGCCTGATCCAGGTGATCGCCCGCGTCGGCGCAACCCTGGACCGGCTGGCCGACCAGCACCGCGGAGAGGACGTGGTGATCGTCAGCCACGGCGGTGCTATCCGCGCGGCGCTGGCCCACGCCATTGGGTCGGACCCGGACGTCGTGCTGCATTTTTCCATCCAGAACCTGTCGCTGACCTGCTTGGAACGGCATCCGGAGGGGTGGCGGGTGGTGTGTGTGAACGAGTTGCCGGGGTATTAGGCAGCGCACAGCAATAGCGAGTCGCCTGCAACCCTATCGGCCCGAACCCCCGGCGGCACCCTTGGTCGAAATCATTCCCCTCTGGCTGGTCAACGCACTGTCCTTCGCAACCGTTTTCTCGGTGATGACCTCTATCGGCACCACCATCACGCCTGGCCGGTTCCTCACGCATATCCGCTCCCCCGGTCTGCTGCTGCGCGGCCTGCTCTGCGTGCTGGGAATCGTTCCGGCCGCCGGGCTCGCCGCGGGGCTCGCCTTCGGCCTCAGCCCGGCCGAGCAGGTGGGCGTGGCGCTGATGGCGATCGCTCCGGGGGCGCCGCTGGCGTTGCGCCGGGCGCTTGGGTCGGGCGGCGATGCCGGGTTTGCCCCCACGCTGCAGATCGCCGTGGCGCTGCTCGCGATCCTGGCGATGCCGATATGGGTTTCCATCGGCAATGCGCTGCTGGGCACGCGGGGCTATGTGAACGTCGCCGATGTCGCCAGGCAGGTTGGCGTCGCCCAGCTTCTGCCGCTTGGGGTGGGTGCGCTGATGGCCGCCTTCGCGCCGGTGCGCGCGGTGCGCATCGGCGCGCTGCTAGGGAAGATCGGCGCCGTGCTGCTGATCGCCATGATCCTTGGCCAGGTGTTGGACATGCACCGGCTGATCCTGGCGGCCCGTCCCTGGACGATCGCGGCGGCGGCGGCAACCACCTTGGCCGCCCTAGCCGCCGGCCACTTCCTGGGCGGTCCGGCGCCGGAAACCCGCCACGCCGTCGCCATCGCCGGCTCGCTGCGCAATGTCGGCCTGGCGCTGCTGGTCGCCACCGCCAACAACGCTAAGCCTCCGGTGCAGGTGGCAATCATCACCTACATGATCACCGCCGCCGTGATCGTCACGATCTACATCCTGATCCGCGGGCGGATGATGGCCCGCACGGCTTAGCCTGCGCCGGTTAGCCCGCGCCAGCTATCCCGCATCGGCGTGGATGCCGACCTGATAGGTGGAGGGCTTCAGCTCCTTCACCTGTCCGGCCCGCTTGGCCAGCCAATAGGCCTGCGGCGAGGGCACGGAGGCGAAGGCGTTCTCCACTCCGAGCTTGCGGGCGGCATCCA
>CAINEA010000764.1 GCA_903847525.1 uncultured Acetobacteraceae bacterium
CAGCCGAACCGCCACGATGCTGGTGCCCACGCCGACCGACGTGTAGCCGGCCATATTGCCATATTCCCAGGCACCTGCACCGAATTTTCGCGGCAGGTTGGCATCCAGCGTAAGCGGTATCGACCCCGGGAGGCATAGTTGCCCGCCATGGGTATGCCCGCTGAGCGTCAGCCGGAAACCGGCATGGGCGGCCTGGCGATAGATCTCCGGTGTGTGCGACAGCAGGATGGCGAACGCGTCGAAGTCGATATCCGCAGCCGATTTCTCGATATTGTCGACGCGGTAGAAATGCGCGTCGTCGATCCCCGCGATGTGGATCGCCTGATCGCCGCGGCGGATCGGAACAGATTCGTTCAGCAGCATCCGCACACCCATCTGCTCCAGCGCCGGTACCATGCGTATGCTGTCATGGTTGCCCAGCACGCCGTAGATCGGGCCTTGCAGATGCTGGCAAACGCCGCGCAACTCAGCCATTGCAGCATCGAACGATCCGTATGTCTTGCCGCGATAATCGCCCGTCAGCACGCAAACATCGTATTTCAGTTCCGGCAGCAGCGTCACCAGCCGAGCCATCGCCGGGCCGTTCATATCGGCGTGCAGATCACTGAGATGCAGTACGGTGAAACCATCGAACGCCGGCGGCAGGTCTCGGAAGCGCAGATAGTTCTCCCGCACCTGGATCTTCTGCGTGTTGCGCCTGCCACGCCCATACAGGCCGGCCATCCGTAGCACGATCCTGATCACGGAATGGATCGAATACCAGTTCTCAATATGAAAGAAATTCAGACCACCGCCGAAGGCGCGCTGTTCGTGATCGGTCTCAATGCCCAGCCGCTGACGTGCATGCAGCCGGCCCATCCGCGACTCCAGCTGCGCAGCAACATCCGGCGTCACGGTGTTTTCCTGGTCATCGGGGTATGTGCCCCATATAGACGAATAGGAGCGCAGAAGGTTCCGCCTCCTGCGCTCCTATTCACTTCATCAGACCCAGCTTTCAGATCCCGCTGTCAAACCGGCGAGATCGCGAACCGTGCCGCCTGATGCTCCGGCGCGTAGACCCGATTGGTGATTTCCGGGTTCCGGTTCACCAGCGGACGCGCATACATCGGATGGCGCATCGAACGCACCTCGTGCTCGATGCGGAACAGCGGCTTGTTGGTATCCGGATCGACGATATCCACGAAACGATACTGGTGCTGGTCGCTCTCCTCGGTGATCAGGCCGCGCTCCAGCAGTTTCTTGTGCGGACCGGAGAAGTCCACCAGCGAAATCTGCACGTGATGCCCGTCATAGTCGGGCTGCTTCTTGCTGGTTTCGCGGAACACCAGCTTGTTGCCGTCGCCGACGATGGCGCAGGCGTATTCGCCGATCGCGTCCTTTTCCAGGCTGGCCATCCCGCCCAGGATCTGCTGGTAGAACCGCACGATGCCCGGCAGCACACCCTTGGGCACGTCGAACTCGACATAGGGCATCGCCAGGCAGAACGGCCCGAACTGTGCGGGGTCAGGCGCATGGCAGCGGATCCTGTTGCCCCAGGGACAGGTCACTTCCACCGCGTTGTTGGTTTCACGGTAGCTGAACTTCGTGCCCTTCAGCATCGGCTTCACCTTCGCCAGCCGGCCCAGCAGCGCCTGCAGGTCCGGAAGCACGAGCCCGGTCGTACCGCGCACAACCTGGCCGGGCATCGACGCATCGCGGCTCGGCAGATGGAACTGCGCGCGGCCGACATTGGCCCACATGTTGTCGGTGCCGGTCATCAGGTACGGGTCGCGCGTCAGGCCCACCCCGGAAATATAGAAGATCGTCGCCAGCCTCTGGTCCGGCACGGTGACGTTGACGTGTCCAAGCTCGACGATATTGCCGAGGTCCTCCACGCTGCGGTCGAATTGCGGCATTGCGTCATTCATGTCCTGTCTCCCTCTACCCGGTTGCCCTCTACCCGGTTGGCTGCATTCATCGCATGGTAGCCGCCGGACCGAACCAAGGTCCACCGCTCCGGCCTGCCTTACCCGGAACCAATCAGACACGCGAAGCCTGGAGGATGCAACCGATGCCCGAAACATCTACGACCCTGGCAATGGGCTGGGACGAATGGGCCCGGCTGGACGGCATCGCGCTGGCCGACCTGATCCGTTCCGGGCAGATCACCGCGCGCGAAGCCGCCGCGCAGGCCGCCGCCGGCGTGGCCCGGCTGAACCCGAAGCTCGAAGCCGTGGTGGCGATGTTCGACGACGCCGTGGCCGATCCGGACATTGATGGCCCCAATCGGAATGGCCCGTTCTACGGCGTACCGATCTTCCTGAAGGACCTCGGTTCCACCCTGAAAGGCCGCCCGCAGGACAGCGGGTCGGCCACCATGGCCGGCTTTGTCGCCACGACCACAGATCCCGTGCTGGAGAATTTCCTCGGCGCCGGGCTGGTGCCGATCGGCCGCTCCACCACACCCGAATTCGGCCTGACCTTCGACACCACCACCGACTATCGCGGCCGGGTGGTCGTCTCGCGCAACCCCTGGGACCTGACGCGCACCCCGGGCGGCTCCTCGGGCGGTTCCGCCGCAGCGGTCGCCGCCGGCATTGTGCCCCTGTCGATGGCATCCGACGGCGGCGGGTCCATCCGCATCCCCGCCGCCTTCTGCGGCATCGTCGGGCTGAAGCCGTCGCGCGGGCGCATTCCCCACGTGCTGTCGCGCAACGAGTTCGCGGCCCGCGTCAGCACCGAGGGTGTGATCAGCCGGACCGTGCGCGACACCGCGCTGGCACTCGACCATATGAGCCGCACACCTTCCGGAGGCACCTTCATCGCCATGGGGCGCCCGGCCGAGCCGTATATCGACGTCATCGCCCGCCCGCCCGGCAAACTGCGAATCGGCCTGTCCACCGGCGACTGGGGCCGCGCCACCCGGACCGACCCTGAAGTTGCCGCCCGGATCCGTGCCTTCGCCCTGGTCCTGGAAGGCCTCGGCCACAGCATGCAGGAAATTCCCGACGCCGACATCTGGGACTTCCCCATGCTCTACGGCAGCTTCATCACCCAATGGGTCGGCAGCCGTGCCCTGTTCCCGCGTCTCGCCGCCAGCCGGGGAATTGACGAAGCAGATTTGCCGCAATTCTGTAATCCGATGACCTGGCAGCACACGCTCGCCGCCAGCGCCTACGACAAGTTCGACATCTACAACATGATGACCGCCAACAACGCCGTCACCCGCCAGATCGGCCGGCTGATGGACCGCATCGACATTCTGCTGGTTCCCACGCTGGCCATCCGCGTGCCCGAGGCCAACGGCCCGTATTCGCTTCTGCGCGACGAGCCGTTCGAGGTTTGGATGGAACGCCTGCTGGACGCCATCCGCTACACCGCACCGTGCAACGAAACCGGCCTGCCGGCGATCTCGCTGCCTGCGGGCCTGGACAGCGACAATTTGCCGATCGGCGCCCAGCTTTACGGCAATTTCGGCCGGGAGGATTTGCTGCTGCAACTCGCCGCCCAGATCGAGCAGGCCAAGCCAGACTGGTTCACCGCCATGCCCCCGGTGCATGTGGCCAAAGCCGGCTGAGACCAACCTACCGTGGCCATCGCCAAAGCCCAACCGCGCCTGCGCGACCTGTTCAGCCTTCCCGGCTTCATGCGCCTCTGGGCGATCGGCGGCTTCTCCAACGCCATGCGCTGGCTAGAGGTGCTGACCGGCGCGCTGTTCACCCTGGAGATCACCGGCTCCGGCCTGATGGTCGCCATCGTCTCGGCCGCGCGCACCTTGCCGATGTTTTGCTTCGGAGCCCTGGCCGGCGTGCTGTCGGACTCGGTGAACCGCAAGCACATTCTGGCGACGGGGATGTTCATCTCCGCCGCGTCGTCCGCCTGCGTCGCCCTGCTCGCGATCTTCGGCATCGCCCGGCCCTGGCATGTCGCCGTTGCCGCGCTGGTGTCCGGCACGGTCTGGGCGACCGACATGGCGACGCGGCGGCGCATGGTCGGCGAGATCGCCCAGTTGCCGGATGGCGGCACCGGATTGATCTCGCGGTCCCTGGCACTCGACACCGTCACCAACTCGATCGCCCGCATGATCGGCCCGATCCTCGGCGGCCTTGCCTATCAGTCGGTCGGCCTCGCCGGCGCCTTCAGCATTTCGGCGATATTCTACTTGTTCTCCGCCTCGATGGCGGTCGGCCTGCGCTATAGCCAGGCGACCCGGCCGTTGTCGTTGTCCCGCGTTCCCGCCGATTTGCGCGAGGGCTTTGCTTATGCGCGCAGCCAGCCGATCATCCTCGGCGTGCTCGGCATCACTATCGCAATGAACATGTTCGGCTTCTCCTATACCGCGCTGCTCGCCCCCCTCGGCCGCAACGTCTTCCATGTCGCCCCCGTCTGGGTCGGCGTGCTGGCCGCCGCCGAGCCGTTCGGGGCGCTGACCGGGGGATTGTTCCTGGCCCGCGGCGACCCGCCGGTCAGCGGCCGCATATTGATGGTCGGCGGCACGCTGATCTTCCTGGCCAGCATCATGCTGTTGCCGTTCTCGCCCTGGCTGGCTTTGGCCTGCGTGATCATGCTGGCCGGCGGCTTCGGCTCCGCTGCCTTCGCCAACATGCAGACCGCGCTGATCGTGCTGCACACCCCCGGCCATGTCCGGTCCCGGCTGATGGGCCTGCTGACGGTCTGCATCGGCACCGCCCCGCTCGGCCTGTTGTTGATCGGCGCTCTGGCGGACAGTTTCGGGCCGTTATTGGCGCTGGAAATCATGGGGATCTGCGGCCTGATCGGTGTCGGAACGGTCAATCTATGGTGGAAGCGCCAGCGTGTGGCCGAATAGGTCGGTCCGCATGAAACAGGTATTCGCCGCGGCCCTCGCCGCCATCCTCGCGGCCTGTGCCGGTCCTGCCGTGCAGCCGGGCGATATCCTGCAGGCCGACGCTTTCCCCGGCGCGCCGCCTGGCTCCACCGCCACCCGAATCCTGTATGCTTCCA
>CAINEA010000765.1 GCA_903847525.1 uncultured Acetobacteraceae bacterium
AACATGCGCGGCTTCAGCCACCGCTCCCGGATGAAGCAATGCGGCTACCGGCGTGAAGATTTCACCGGCAAGCCCGTCATCGCGATCGTCAACACCTGGAGCGAATTGAACCCCTGCCACGCCCACCTTCGCGAGCGCGCCGAGGCTGTCAAGCGCGGCGTCTGGCAGTCCGGCGGCTTCCCGGTCGAAATTCCCGCCTTCTCCATCTCCGAAACCTACGCCAAACCCAGCCCCATGCTCTACCGCAACATGCTGGCGATGGATGTCGAGGAAGCACTCCGCAGTCTCCCCATCGACGGCGCGGTCCTGATGGGCGGCTGTGACAAAACCACCCCCGGCCTGCTCATGGGTGCCATCTCCATGGACCTCCCCGCCATCTTCCTGCCCGCCGGCCCCATGCTTCGCGGCAACTGGAACGGCAAGCCGCTCGGCAGCGGTACCGATCTCTGGAAATACTGGACCGAGCGCTGCGCCGGCACCATCACCGGCGAGGAATGGGTCGAGATCGAGGACGGCATCGCCCGTTCCCCCGGCTTCTGCATGACCATGGGCACCGCCGCCACCATGACCGCCCTTGCCGAGGCGCTCGGCTTCACCCTCCCCGGAGCTTCCTCCATCCCCGCCGCCGACTCCAACCACGTCCGCATGGCCATGCAGTGCGGCGAGCGCGCCGTGAAAATGGTCTGGGACGATTGGAAGCCATCGGCATTCCTCACCATGCGGTCGTTTGAAAACGCTGTCGCCGTCGATATGGCAATCGGCGGATCCACCAACGCCTTCATCCACCTGATCGCCATGGCCGGCCGGTGCGGCTTGAAGCTCGACATGCGCGTTTTTGACGACCTCGCCACCATCGTTCCCGTCCTCGCCGACATCCGCCCCTCCGGCCGCTTCCTCATGGAGGATTTCTACTATGCCGGGGGCCTCCGTGCGCTCATGGCCGAAATGACCGAGTTCCTGCATCTGGACGAGCTGACCGTCAACGGCTGCACCATCGGGGCGAACGTGGCCGGGGCGAAGGTCATCAATCCCGAAGTCATCCGCCCCCGCGAAAATCCCCTCGTCGAGAGCGGCGGCACCGCCGTGCTCTACGGAAGCCTGTGCCCGGATGGGGCCGTGATCAAGACTTCCGCCGCCACACCCAAGCTTCTGCAGCACACCGGACCAGCCGTCGTCTTCCGGGACTACAACGACATGGACGCCCGCATCCATTCCGACGACCTCCAAGTCACGCCGGATTCCGTGCTCATTCTCCAGAACGCCGGTCCCCTCGGCGGACCCGGAATGCCGGAGTGGGGCATGCTGCCGATTCCCCGCAAGCTCTTGAAGGATGGTGTCCGCGACATGGTCCGCATTTCCGACGCCCGCATGAGCGGCACCGCCTACGGAACCTGCGTTCTGCACGTTTCGCCCGAAAGTTTCATCGGCGGCCCGCTGGCCCTCGTTCGCGACGGAGACCTAGTCCGTCTGGATGTCGACGGTCGCCGTCTCGACCTCTTGATAGCCGACGACGAGCTGGCCCGCC
>CAINEA010000766.1 GCA_903847525.1 uncultured Acetobacteraceae bacterium
AAGACCTGTTCGCGGGATTCCGTTCTATCGTCGGCACCGCCGCACGGCGCGGGATCGACGCTTATCAGGCTGTCCGAATCACATTGTCAGGCCAATCCGTCCTCGCACCGGGTTGAGCAGATACCTAACCAGGCCTGGACTCTGTCCTGCGGCGGTAAAATCCGCCACAGGACGACCGGAAATTGACGATCTCACTACAATATTCCGGTCGCGAAGGCCAGAAAACAAGAAAATAACTGCTTCATTCAACGAATTTCCGCAGCCTGTTAAACCGAGTTCCCACGCTACGTCTTCCACCGCACTGACTGTCAGCCGATTTGGATAACGGCGGAGCAGGTCACGGATCGCTTCCTCACGGCGGCAAGCCTCAACCCAGGCAAGATCGTTCTCGGCGACGTCATCAGACATCCGCGCCCAACCTTGCAGCCACGTTGCGGGCACAAATTTTCACATTGGCGGCAGCAGAAGCAATCAAATTCTCAAATATGCGATGATTTCGCACTTAATGCGGCAATCGTAAGCTATTGCACGCATTGATTCAGTCATCTCATCAATTGCGGCAGCATGACACTCAACATCGGGCCGGCGGTAGCGGCCGAAGCGCTGCGATGGCGGCCAGGATTTTCTGAAACAGACCCCGCGACACCATGACCTCGGCCATCTGGAAGACGATCGACCGGCCGTGGCGAACGATCTTGGCACCGATCTTGACCAGCCGGTCCCGTAGCGTGCTCAGTGAGCATTGTGCCACCTCGGTCGGTAACACCAGCGCGCGGAGGAAGTTGGCGAGGTTGTAGGCCAACGCGTGCAGTTGCAGCCGCACCGAGTTGGCCTTGAAGTTGTGGCACGACAGGCGCGTCCAGGTGACCGCGTTCTTGCCCTCTTTGATCCACTGCTCTGCGGTGCCGCGCTGATTGTAGAACGCCACGACCCGCTCGGCCGGGCGCGTCATGTTGGTTACGATAAACCCAACGCGCGGGAGGAGTTCACCGGGATGCCACTCCACCTTTGCCACCACCCGACGGGGTTTGTTCCATGACCCGGCCTGATAGCTGAAGCTGGCGTAGTAGCGTCGGACATCAAGCGGTGGTCGGCCCACCGGGCGCTTCAGGAGCCAGGCAATGCGCTCTTGTAGAACGGTATTGGCAGGTAGTCGGATTGTGTATTTGTAGCCCTCGGCTTCCAGAAACTCGTAGATCTCGGGATTGGCGAAGGCGGCATCGCCACGGAAGTAGCGGCGCTTCATCGTCCACCGGTAACGCGCGACCACTGGTTTCAGCCTCGCGCCAGTCAGCGGCGGAGTGGACATTCCCAGGCCGCAGGCTACAGCGCTCCAGATCACCGAATTGGTTGAACACGAACAAGGGATGGTAGCACATGCAGGCGAAATGACCGTTGTAGGCGGTGCCTTCCTGTGCGCCATAGGTTTCACTGACGCTGCTGTCCATGTCGAGCACGATCGTCGTCTGCGCCTTGCGTTCATACACCCGATCGATCCAGGCGCCGGACAGATCGACCAACGCCCGGAGGTTGGCATCGCGGGTCAGCCATTCGGTCTCGAAACGGCCCATCTGGCTGGTTGAGGCGGCAGCGCGGTCGAGGCCCTGTCGATCCACCACGGCCCGCATCGCCGGATCATGCGCCAGGCGATCGGCGTCGTTGACATCCTCATAACCGGCGAGACGGCCGAACACCGACTGACGCAACAGGCCGGTCAGCAGGTGGCGGGTGTTCTTGCCGCGCCGGCACTCTGACAACACCGAGCCCGCCAATTCGGTCAATCCAAGAACGTCATCCAGTTCTCGGTAGGCCAGTACGCCAGCGTCGGAAGTGATGCGACTGACGTGGAATTCCAACCTCAGGCGGCGGTCGAAATCGACCTGTAGAAAACTGTCATCCGATTCACCCGCTGGGTGTTCCATGATTGCGTGTCCAGTTCGAGGATAACACGCTGATATTCATGACAGATTCGACCAGAAAGTACAAGCAAATCCGACTTCATCCGGGAAATCCGGGATGAACTTTCTCAGCCTGCTGCGCACCGGGCACACCGACTACACGATCAACGACGTAGCATTGGACTACAT
>CAINEA010000767.1 GCA_903847525.1 uncultured Acetobacteraceae bacterium
CAAAACACTCGACGAAATTTCACCGGTGCGCCAGGCGGCCTTCTGCGTAGGGATACGCCAAAGGTGGCTGCGCTAGGGTTGTTTCCGGAGGTGCCCAGCTTTCGCAACCCATAGGGTCAATACAATGAAGCTGCGCGCTATATGCGCGCTACGCGAACTGCACCTAAACGGCGCTCAACGATAACTCATTGAAAGGATTGGCGGACCCGACACGATTCGAACGTGCGACCTTCGCCTTCGGAGGGCGACGCTCTATCCAGCTGAGCTACGGGTCCAGACATTAGGCTCATAGCCGTAAATGGCCGGGGATGAAAGGGCTAGGTCCACTTTGTATTCAGACAGCCTCATTTGTCCTGTGCCAGCCAGTCAGCCGCCCGCGTCTCCGCCCCGCTCGGCAATGATGCCCGCGGGTGGGTGATCCAGGCCACAACATCGCCCAGCTGTGCGCTGCGGCCGAGATCGCGCAGCAGCAGGTGGTAGCCGTCCGGATAGAAGGCTCGCCGCACCGTCCCGGGCATCTGGTCCCAGATCAGCCGCGTTGCCCGGGGCGGGATCACCTCGTCCTTGCCGCCGTACAGGACCAAGGCCGGAGCCTCGAAGCGGGGAGCGGCGGCCTGGGCGTCGTCCATCAGATCCACCAACCCGCGTAGCGTGTCCACCCGTGTCGCCTTCAGCGTCAAGGGGTCAGTGGACAGGCGGACCAGCGCCTCGTGGTTGTCGCTGGCCGTGATGCGCAGCCCGTTTCCCGTCAGCTCCATGCCCGGGACCACATTGGCGGCCAGCCACAGCATCCCGCGCATTGCCGGGTTCATCGCGGACCGGCCCCATACCGCCGGAGCGATCAGCACATAGCCGTCCACCCGCGGCGGATGTGGCCCGGTCGCCAAGCGCATCAGCACCGCAGCTCCCATGCTCTCGCCCATCAGGATGATTTTCGCCCGCGGAAACTGCGCCCGCAGCAGCCGGGCCATCTGCCCGGCATCAGTGGCCAGGGCATCGCCGCCCGGCCAGTAGCCGCGCACCGCCGTTTCCCCAAACCCGCGCTGGTCCGGAGCGAACAGCGCGATTCCGGCCGCGTTCAATTCCGGCGCGGGGATTTCCCAAGCGTCCCGGCTGTCGTTCATGCCGTGCAGCGCCAACACCACTGCCCACGGGTCCTGCCCCGGCAGCCACTCGCGGTACGGCAGCCGCACCCCATCCGCCATCACGAACGCATCGGCCGTCTGCGCCGGCGCCATCACCGCCGGTCCGGGCTCGGCACCCACGGACGCACAGCCCCCCAGCGCCAAAAGACACAGCCATAATGCCCACATGCGGGAAGCGGTTGAATACCCAGCCTGCATCGCTATCATCGGCCCACCAATCCAACTCCCATAAGCTAGCCCCTAAAGGATTAACATGCCGGACGGCGCCCCGACCCCGACCGAGATCATTCACGTCGATGAACGCACCGTGGCCTGCGACGGCGGCGACGGTGCGCTGGGTCATCCCCGCGTGTTCCTGCGTATCGAGGACCGGCAGGTGATGTGCCCGTACTGCTCGCGCCTCTATGTCCTGAACGCAGGAGCCGGCCACGACAGCGGACATTGATCCGGCGTCAGCCCCGGCGTTGACGTCCGAGGCGACCGCCGCGCAGGCGGGGGTGCCGCATCTTGTGCTCGTCGACGGTTCGGGCTTCATCTTCCGCGCCTTTCACGCCCTGCCGATGATGACCCGGCCGGACGGCACGCCGGTAAATGCCGTGTTCGGCTTCGCCAACATGCTGGCCAGGCTGCTGCGCGAGCATGCCGGCACCCATATCGCCGTCATTTTCGACGCCGGGCGCCTGACTTTCCGCAACCGGCTTTACGACAAGTACAAGGCCCAGCGCCCGCCGGCGCCGGAAGAACTGGTGCCGCAATTCGCCCTGGTGCGGGAAGCCACCGCCGCGTTCGGGGTTCCCGGCATCGAACTGGACGATTGGGAAGCCGACGACCTGATCGCCTCCTACGCCCGCGCCGTCAGCGACATCGGCGGGCGTACCACCATCGTCTCTTCCGACAAGGATCTGATGCAGCTGATCCGGCCGGGCGTAGACATGCTGGATCCGATCAAGCAGAAGCCGATCGGCCCGGCCGAGGTGATGGAAAAGTTCAGCGTCACGCCCGACAAGCTGGTGGAAGTCCAGGCGCTGATGGGCGACAGCGTGGACAACGTGCCGGGCATTCCGGGCATCGGTCCGAAAACTGCGGCCCTGCTGATCAACGAATTCGGCGACGTGGAAAAGGTTCTGGCGGCCGCCGAGGGCATGAAGCCGTCCAAGCGTCGCGACGCGCTGATCGAGCACGCCGACAAGGCGCGTATTTCGCGAAAACTGGTGGAACTGCGTGAGGACGCGCCGCTGCCCATGCCGGTGGACGCGCTCGGCGTGCGCGAGCCGGAGAAGGGCAAGCTGAGCGCCTTCCTCGTCGCCCAGGGCTTTCGCAGCATCGCCTCCCGCCTCGGCCTGGATGACCTGCCGGCCGCCGGTCCGGCCGCGACCGACCGCCAGCCGGTCCCGGTTCCGGATCCCCCCGCCGCCGGCCAGCCGGCCTTCGGACCCTATGAGACCGTCTCCGAACCCGATGCCCTGCGCGCCTGGGTCGCCGCCGCCCACGCCGCCGGGATACTCGGGCTGGATACCGAAACCGACGGGCTGGACGCCACCCGCGCCCGGCTGATCGGCTTTTCCCTGGCCACGGCACCGGGTCGCGCCTGCTACGTGCCCCTGGGGCACGAGGAACTCACGCCGCAGCTCAAGCTGGCCGACGCCATCGCCATCCTCGGCCCGCTGCTCGCCGACCCGACGGTGCTGAAGATCCTGCAGAATGCCAAGTTCGACCTGATGGTGCTCAGCCGCGCCGGATTCCCGCTGCCCGCGCCCATCGACGACACCATGCTGATCTCCTACGCGATGGAGGCCGGCCAGCACGGCCACGGCATGGACGAACTGTCTGTCCTGCATTTCGGCCACACGCCGATCTCCTTCGATGAGGTCACCGGCACCGGCCGCAACCGCGTCACCTTCGCCCAGGTGCCGATCGAGCGCGCCACGCCCTATGCCGCGGAAGACGCCGACGTCACGCTGCGGCTCTGGCAGATCCTGCATCCCCGGCTGCGCGCCGCCCATGCCCTGGCGCTGTACGAACAGGTCGAACGCCGCCTGGTTCCGGTGCTGCTGGAAATGGAACGGGCAGGCGTGAAGGTGGACGAGGCCGATCTGCGCCGCATGTCGCTCGATTTCGAGCAGCGCATGGCGGTGATGGAAACCAACATCCACCGCCTGGCCGGGCATGAGTTCAACGTCGGCAGTGCCAAGCAACTCGGTGAGGTGCTGTTCGACGAGATGGGCATCAAGGGCGGCAAGCGCATGAAGACCGGCGCCTGGGGCACCGACGCCTCGGTGTTGCAGAACCTGGCCGACCAGGGCCACGAGCTGCCGGTGCAGATCCTGGAATGGCGCCAGCTGGCCAAGCTGAAATCCACCTATGCCGACGCGCTGGTGGGCCAGATCAACCCCGAAACCGGCCGCGTGCATACCAGCTTCGCCATGGCGATCGCCTCCACCGGTCGGCTGTCCTCCACCGATCCCAATTTGCAGAACATTCCGGTTCGGACCGAGGAAGGCAGCCGCATCCGCCGCGCCTTCATCGCCGAGCCCGGCCATGTGCTGGTCAGCGCCGACTACTCGCAGATCGAGCTCCGGCTGCTCGCCCATGTCGCCGACATCCCGCAGTTGAAGGAAAGCTTCCTGAAGGGCGAGGACATCCACGCCCGCACCGCCAGCGAGGTGTTCGGCATCCCGATGGCCGGCATGGACCCGATGACCCGGCGGCGCGCCAAGGCGATCAATTTCGGCATCATCTACGGCATCAGCGCCTTCGGCCTGGGACGCCAGCTTGGCGTTGGGCCAGGTGAGGCGAAGCTGTACATCGACGCCTATTTCGCCCGCTACCCCGCCATCCGCACCTATATGGACCGCGCCAAGGCCGAGGCGCGCGAAAACGGCTTTGTCACCAGTCCGTTCGGCCGTCGCTGCTGGATCCCCGGCATCGCCGACAAGAACCCGGCCCGGCGCAGCTACGGCGAGCGCCAGGCGATCAACGCGCCCCTGCAGGGTGGCGCGGCCGACATCATCAAGCGTGCCATGGTCAAGCTACCGGCGGCGATGCACGAAGCCGGCCTGAAATCCCGGTTGCTGCTCCAGGTGCATGACGAATTGCTGTTCGAGGCGCCGGAGGCAGAAGCGGAACAACTTGCCGCCCTGGCCAAACAAATCATGGAGGCCGCCGCCACCCTCTCCGTGCCACTGGTTGTCGAAACCGGCACCGGCCGCAACTGGGCCGAGGCGCACTGAAGGAAGGCTGGGGCTTCGCCCCAACCTTATTTTCGCCGCTCCGTCAGCAGAACGCGGCTTTTGGACAGGGCGGCGATTTCGGTGTCGGAGTAGCCGTGCTGGGCCAGGACCTCCGCGCCGTGCTGGCCGAATTTGGGGGGCACGGCGCGGGTGCCGCCGGGGGTGCGGGAGAATTTGATCGGCGTGCCCAGACCTTTGTAGCCGTCGAGCTCGGTGACCATTTCCCGGTGCAGGGTGTGCGGCGCGGCGGTGGACTGGTCGATCGGCAGCACGGGGCCGGCGGGGACGCCGTTGCGGATCAGGTGCAACGAGATTTCGTTGCCGTCCTTGTCGGCGAAGGCTTCCTGCAGGATTTTGGTGAGAGCGGCGCGGTTTTCCATGCGGTCGCCGTTGGAGGCGAAGCGCGGATCGTCGGCCATGGCGGGCATGCTGAGCAGTTCGCACAGCTTGCGGAACTGGCCGTTGTTGCCGCTGGCGATGAAGATCTCGCAGGTTTTGGTGGGGTATTTGTCGTACGGGATCAGGTTCGGGTGCGGGTTGCCGGTGGGCAACGGCCGCTTGCCGTTGAGGAAGTAGTTCGGCGCCTGCGGGTGCAGCAGCGACATGCCGCAATCGTACAGCGTCATGTCGATATACTGGCCGAGGCCGGATTGCTTGCGTTCGTGCAGCGCCATCAGGATGCCGATGGCGGAATAGAGGCCGGTGCCCATGTCGACCATCGCGGTGCCGAGGCGCATCGGGCCGGTGGTGGGGTCGCCGTTGACGCTCATCAGGCCGGTCATGGCCTGGAGGATGGCGTCGTAGCCAGGCAGGCCGCCGAGCGGGCCGTCGGCGCCGAAGCCGGAGATGCGGCAGTGGATCAGGCCGGGGAAGCGCGGCGAGAGGTCCTTTTCATAGCCCATGCCCCATTTTTCCATGGAGCCTGGCTTGAAATTCTCGATCAGGACGTCCGCGCCTTCGAGCAGGCGCAGCAGGACGGCCTTGCCCTCGGGCTGGCTGATGTCGAGCGCGATCGAACGCTTGTTGCGGTTGATGCCGATGAAGTAGCTGGCATCGCCATCGAGGAACGGAGGGCCCCAGTCGCGCACTTCGTCGCCCTGCGGCGGTTCGACCTTGATTACCTCGGCGCCGTGGTCGGAGAGAACCATGGTGCAATAGGGGCCGCCGAGCACGCGGGTGAGGTCGATGACTTTCAGGCCTGCGAGCGCGCCGGCGGAACGGGCGAGGCCTTTTCCGGCGGTTACGGGGGTGGTCGATCCGTCCATCTTAGGCAGCCTTTCCATCAGCGACGCGTTGCCGCACCTGCGGCAGAGTTTTGGGTGCGTGCCGGATATTTAGCGCCTTTGCCCCGGGGGGCGCCAGACGTGCCCGGTTGGACATGTCCCTTCAGGGACGCGGGGGAGGAGCGGTATTGGTGAATGACGGGCGGGCGGTCAGTTCGGCGATGAAGGCAGTGACGTGCGGGTATTTGTCGAGGATCGCTTTGCAGG
>CAINEA010000768.1 GCA_903847525.1 uncultured Acetobacteraceae bacterium
GATCCGCCAGCGCATGGGCATGGTGGTCCAGAACTTCGAGCTGTTCCCGCACAAGACCGTGCTGGCCAACGTCACCTCCGGCCCGGTCACGGTCCTGCGCATGCGCCCGGACGACGCACGCCGCCGCGCCGAGGCGCTGCTGGACAAGGTCGGTCTGGCCGACAAGGCCGGCGCCTACCCCGCCAACCTCTCCGGCGGCCAGCAGCAGCGCGTCGCCATCGCCCGCGCGCTGGCGATGGAGCCGGAGGTGATGCTGTTCGACGAACCGACCTCGGCGCTGGACCCCGAGACCATCGGAGAGGTGCTGAACGTCATGAAGAAGCTGGCCGAGGAAGGCATGACCATGATCGTGGTCACGCATGAGATGACCTTCGCCCGCCGCGTCGCCCATTGGGTCGTGGTGTTCGACCGCGGCGGCATCATCGAGCAAGGCCCACCGGCGCAGATCTTCGACGCACCGCAGGTGGACCGCACCCGAGACTTCCTCGGCCATCTCGGCTGGTCCGGCTAGGCGGGGCTGGTAAGCGCAGCGGCCCGACCCGAGAAATATTCGGGTCGGTTATAGCTGCACCGCAGCAAACATGCGATGAAGCGCCTCGCCGCGGCCCGGCACCCTGTTCGCATTGCCCCGGATAGAAGGAAGTCCCATGAGCGACGGCCACAACAAGATCGATGCAACGCTGATCCCCGGCGACGGCATCGGCCCGGAAATCGTCGACGCCGTGGTGGAAATCCTTGACGTGCTCGGCGCTCCCTTCAACTGGGATCGCCAGAAGGGCGGAATGGCCGGCATCGAGGACGGCGGGGACCCGCTGCCCAAGGCCACGCTCGACAGCATCAAGCGCACCGGCCTCGCCCTGAAGGGCCCGCTGACCACTCCGATCGGCGGCGGTTTCCGCTCGGTGAACGTGCGCCTGCGCGAGGAATTCGGCCTGTTCGCCAATGTCCGTCCGGTCCGCACGATGATCGAGGGCGGCCGCTACGAGAATGTCGACATCGTGCTGATCCGCGAGAACCTCGAAGGCCTGTATGTCGCTTTCGAGCACTATATCCAGATCGACGGCGACCCGCACGCCGTGGCGTTTTCCTCCGGCATCAACACCCGCTCGGAATCCCGCAAGATCAGCGAATTCGCCTACAAATACGCGGTCAAGCACAAGCGCAAGAAGATGACCATCGTCCACAAGGCGAACGTCCTGAAGGCGCTCACCGGCGTGTTCCTGGAAACCGCGCTGATGGTCGCCAAGGACTATGAGGGCGTGATCCAGACCGAGGACCGCATTGTCGACGCCTGCGCCATGCAGCTCGTCCTGCACCCCGAGCGCTACGACATGATCGTCACCACCAATCTGTTCGGCGACATCCTGTCGGACCTGATGGCCGGCCTCGTCGGCGGCCTCGGCATGGCGCCGGGCGCGAATATCGGTCCGGGTGCCGCGATCTTCGAGGCGGTGCACGGCTCCGCCCCGGACATCGCCGGCAAGGGCATAGCCAACCCGCTGGCCGTGCTGCTCGCCTCGGCCCTGATGCTGGACCATGTGGAGCACACCGAAACCGCGGAAAAGCTGCGCACCGCGATCGACCTTGTGCTGAAGCAGGACAAGATCCGCACGCCCGATCTCGGCGGCAGCGCCACCACAAAGGACTTCCTGTTTACGCACTTTTCTCAGCTTCTCTTTCGTGGCACATATCGTGAACATTCGATTTAGCGAGGCAGGGACGATGGCTCGAAACAAGGTGCAATTCCAAAAGGGTCTCAGCGAAGCGGGGTTCGAGGCTCTTTA
>CAINEA010000769.1 GCA_903847525.1 uncultured Acetobacteraceae bacterium
CCTCTCCGGCGTGTTCGAGGATGACGACATCCGCACCCGGTTCGGCGGTCAGGTGACCACAGGAACGCCGATCTCGCTGATGATCGAGAATGTGGACCAGCGCTCCAAGGACTATGGTGCCATCGCCCAGGCCTTTCGTCCGGGCCATGCGGACGTGGCCTATCAGGCCAAGTACGGCCTGCGGGACTATCGCGGCGGCGGCCGCTCCTCGGCCCGGGAAACAGCGGCGCGGGTGGCCGCGGGGGCCGTGGCCCGCAAGGTGCTGGGCGAGGAGATCGTGATCCGCGGCTACCTGACCCAGATCGGGGCCCGGGCCATTGACCGCAGCCGCTTCGACCTCGCTGCCATCGACGAGAACCCCTTCTGGTGTCCGGACCGGGAGACCGCCGGACTGTGGGAGGCTGATCTCGACCGGGTGCGCAAGGCGGGCTCCTCCGTCGGGGCCATTGTCGAAGTGGTCGCCGAGGGGGTCCCCGCCGGCTGGGGCGCGCCGGTCTACGGCAAGCTGGACGCGGAGATCTGCGCGGGCCTGATGAGCATCAACGCCGTCAAGGGCGTGGAGATCGGCGACGGCTTCGCAACGGCTGCCATGAGCGGTGAGGAGAATGCCGACGAGATGCACATGCAGGGAGGCAAGGCCGCCTTCCTCAGCAACCACGCCGGCGGTATCCTGGCCGGCATCTCGACCGGCCAGGACATCGTCTGCCGCCTGGCCGTGAAGCCCACCAGCTCGATCCTGGCGACAGTTCGCAGCGTCGACCGCTTCGGAAAAGAGATCGAACTGCGCACCAAGGGCCGACACGATCCCTGCGTCGGCATCCGCGCCACGCCCGTCGCCGAGGCGATGGTGGCCTGCGTGCTGGCCGACCATCTGCTGCGCCATCGCGCCCAAAACGGCTGACCGGGGATGCCGCCTCCCAAGGTCGTCGAAGCCCGCTACGGCACTTTGCACAATGTCAGCATGGCGGTGGTCGCCGTCCTCATGGTCGCGATCGCGGTCTCGCATTTCGCCACTCATCCCGACAACGCGCCGACCTTCTCCTTCGGCGACCAGCGGTTCGTGCTGTTCGGCGCCTTGTCGATCGCGATGCTCACCTATTCGTGGGTCGGCATACGGCGCGCGATGAACCGGCAGCCGCAGATCGTCATCGATCGCGACGGCATCGCGCTGGGCTTCGGCCGCGACTGGCGCTTCAGCTGGAATGAAATCCAGTGGGTGCGCCTGCGCCGCCTCGCGTTCCGGCCGCAATTGCAGGTCGGCATCCTGCCCGAGGCCTTCGTAGCGGCGAACCTTCGGCTCTCGATGTGGAACCTCGATGATGGGCTGCGTCCCATCCGCGGCGTGCCGGCGGCCGTGCTGGTGCGCGACAATGGGCTCGACTTGCGTGCGTCGGCGATGCTTGACGCAGTAAAGGCCTTCCGGCCCAACTTGGTGCGTCCCTAGATCGGACGGAGTGACGACATGCGGCGATTTGTTGTGGGTCTGCTTGCGACCGTGGGCTTCCTCACCTTGCTGGCGGTCGCGGGCAGCGCGGTGTTTCTCTACACCGGTCCTTTCGCCGCCAAGCCCCTGCCCAAGTCCATGGTCCTGTCGCTCGACCTGCGCGACGTGCCGCCGGAGACGGTCTCGAC
>CAINEA010000770.1 GCA_903847525.1 uncultured Acetobacteraceae bacterium
CGACGCGAGCAGCAATACGATCAACCTGCACACGCTCGGCATAGCCGCCACGACGCCGACCTTCATCTATGGCCTGGGCGGCGCCGATACCATCAGCGGCACCGGCATGACGTCGCAGTTGTGGTTCGTGGGCGGAGCGGGCGCGGATAAGATGACGGGGGGATCGGGCGACAATACCTATCTCTACGGCGCGGCTAGTGAATCGTCGGTGGTGGCGATGGATATCATCACCGGCTTCAACGCCGGCAAGGACCTGATCGACCTGACCGGACTGGGCGACGCATCACTGAGATATATAGGCACGTGGAGCAACACTCTCGCGGCCCATTCCGTCAGTTTCACAGTCATCAATGGGAATGCCTACGTCTATGTCAACACCAGCGGCATCGGCGAGACAAGTGTAGGTTCTAACATGAAGATTGAATTGACGGGGGTACCTACTCTGAGCAGCAGCAATTTCAAATTGCTATAGGTGCCAATCCGACCGAGCGAGACGATATGATGAAACCGGGCTATCCATTTAACCGGAGTTGAGTGTAGCCTCCTGTCATGGCCCGCCCCTATCCCCGTGCAGGCGCCCAGTACCCCAGGTCCCTGAGAGAGTTCCTTGCCTGGTTTCAGACGGACGCAGACTGCCTGGACTACCTCGAGTGGCTGAGGTGGCCCTCAGGCTTCGACTGCCCAACCTGCGGCCACCCCGCGGGGTGGCGGACCGGCGACGGCAGAATCATGTGCGCAGGATGCGGCAGCCGCACCTCGGTGACGGCAGGCACCCTCTTCGACAGAACCCGAACTCCTCTCACGGTCTGGTTTGCTGCCTGCTGGCATTTTGCCACTGGCAAAGACGGGATCTTGGCGCTGAGCTTGAAACGCACGCTGGAGATCGGTTCCTATCAGACGGCTTGGGCGATCCGCCATCGGCTCCGCTCCGTGCTTGTCCGGCCCGGCAGGGAGCTCCTGAGTGGAAAAGTGGAAGTGGACGAGACCTATATCGGCGGCGCGGAGCCGGGATTATCCGGGGGACGGGCACAGGGGAAGAGTTCGTGGGCAGAGCGGGCGCGGATACGATGACGGGGGGATCGGGCGCCAACGCCTATCTCTATGGCGCGGCCAGTGACTCGACGGCGGCGGCGATGGATATCATCGCCAACTTCAACGCCGGCAAGGACCTGATCGACCTGACCGGACTGGGCGGAACGCTCGCCTCCGCTGGGGCGCTGTCGGGAGACCTCGCGGCTCATTCGGTGGGCTGGAAAACCAGCGGCGTGAATACCTTCGTCTACGTCAACACGAGCGGCTCCTCCGAGGCACTGGCCGCCACGGACATGCAGATCAAGCTGCTGGGGACACCCGTTCTGACCAGCGCCAATTTCAACTCGCCGTAGGTGCCCACCTGACCAGGCATGACGATACGATGAGCCAGCCATGAAAACGCCCACCGGCGCTTCGCGTGAGGCAAAAGAACGGGATGCGCGGATCGCGGAAGCGCGGAAGGCTCGGGCGGAACGGCGCTTCGACGACGCGATCCGGATCG
>CAINEA010000771.1 GCA_903847525.1 uncultured Acetobacteraceae bacterium
ACCACTTCGATTCGCTCGGTCTCCCCCGACTCTATGTTCCGGCTTCAGCATAACTCGGTCGAACCGCCGTGGTACGTGACCCGTATGCCCGGTGGTGTGGGAGGGGCGGCGCCGCGAGGCGTCCCCCTATCCCGATCAATCCTGTTTGATGCAGGCGACCCCGACGGCGCAACGAACCGCGCCTACTACGCGATGTTTGACGCGACGGTGGCCGCTCTGTCCTGGGCAGGCACCGATGCCGAGCAAAGTCCCCCGAAAACCCATAGCGGTCTTATCACCAGCTTCGGGCAGAACGTGGTCAGGACGGGGAAACTTCCGCCCGAATTCGGGTGCTCGCTCAACCGCGTGCAAGAGCTTCGCCTGACAGCCGATTATCTGGCGGAACCTGTGTCGCTCGACAAAGCACAGTGGGCAATCCAGGAAGCGGATCGTTTCGTCGCTGCTGTCTCCGGATTGCTACTTCAGCCGAAGCCGCCATCCTCCTGAGTGAGGGGAGGCGGAGCGATGCCACTGACGAAGAGCTTCACAAACCCGGTGCAAGACCGCGCGGCCCCCATGATCCTGAGTTCGCGGCGGTGTTGCAGCGCGAAGGTGTCGATAACATCCCTGCGCCTCTATCGCTGCGCCTGGCGCGTACAGGCTCGTCGACGGGGAAGCGATAATGACGATCCGACCCATCGTCCGGCACGTCCACGACCTCACGGCTCTCAAGGCCGGCGTCAATCGCATCCGATGATATCGTGAGTCTGGTCCGCAAGGCCATGGCGGAAGATAAGGGCAGGGGAGAGGAGGTAATCGCGTCTTCAAACCCGGCGGCGCTGTTTGAAAACATGCTCGGCATGCTGGATGCTGATCCGCTGTGTACGTGCGGCAGGTGTCATCCTTTGCCGCCCTCGATGAGTTGCCGAGCTTCGGGATGTTCCTCTCCCTGCGGGACATGTCTTGACATCGTTGAAATCGTTGATGACAATGATGTATGCAAACCGGCGAACATCCCGCTTCGATCACCATCCGCAACCTTGATCGCGCCATAAAGGAGCGCTTGCGTGTCCGTGCAGCCCAGAACGGGCATTCGATGGAGGCGGAAGCCCGCCGCATCCTTGAGACAGCCCTTGCGCCGCAAGATGGGCCGACCGCGCGCCATCTTTACGACCGGGTGCGGGCGCGTTTCGCGCCATTAGGCGGGGTCGATCTTGAACTGCCCCCGCGTGAACCGGCCCGCGAGCCGCCCCGGTTCGACTGATGCTCATGCTCGATACGAACATGCTTTCCGTGATGATGAGCACCGAGCCGGTGCGGAAGGTCGCGGACTGGATCATCGAACAGCCCTCCGAAGAGCTGTTCACCGCTGCCGTCTGCCAGGCAGAAATCCTGTCGGGTATCGCCATCCTGCCGGTAGGCCGCCGACGTGCCGACCTGGAGCTGGCCGCCCATGCCATGTTCACCGATGATTTTCAGGGGCGCGTGCTACCCTTCGATGGCGAGGCCGCTGCTGCGTATGCCGAGGTATTCGCAGCGCGCCGCAAAGCCGGGCGGCCTTCCGGGACCGTCGCTTTGATGCTGGCGGCAGTCGCGCGTGTGCGGGGTGCCAGCATCGTCACCCGCAATGTCGCCGACTTCGAGGGGGTCGGCCTGACGATCATCAACCCTTGGGATAACTAGCCCGGCCTGACGCCCGTCTTCCTTCCCCGCCTGACAGGGGTTCATCATGTTATCTCGAAAGACCCCGATGACTGACGACCGGGACTATGAAAGCTATAGCCGCGAAGAGCTGTTGGAGCTTCTCAGTAATCGTGATGCTGACGAGGCCGGCGGCCTGCGCCTGCACTATAAAGGGCAGACACCGCCCTGGCGCATCGTCCGCCGTGTGCAACCGCGCCGCCAGAAAATCGAGCAGAAGTTGTCATTCGGGAAGGAGGCCGACCAGGCCGCCAACCTGATTGTGGAGGGTGACAACCTCCACGCCATGGTTTCGAGTTCCGATTTGAGGCTGCGGAACACCGCCTCCAGATCGGTCAACATGGTGTAGGTGTGCCATAAGGTCGCGGCATCCCACGTGGTTTCGTTGCTGCGCAGGCAATAGACCCCGGGATGGGTCAGCATCGAGCCCTCGACCGGGGTTTTCGTCCAGGCGATGGAAGCGGCGGTCTTTCCCGTCGCGTCCGGGGTCACGGTAATCTCGTAATGCTGGCTGGCGCCGCGGCTCTTCTCCTGCAACCGGCCGATCCGCTGATGGATGTCCGCCAGCTTCTTCTGTCCGTGCGGTTTGCTCAGCCCGGCGGCCAGTTTGGCAAGATCGGCCTCGAAGCGTGTCACGAAGCGCGCGGCGATCGCGGTTTCCTTGGTCTCGCGTCCCTCGGAATGACAATACAGGCGGACTTCCGTGCCATCCTCGTTCAGCACGCGCTGCAGCTGGACGGTTTCGTTCGACGCGGTCAACGTATTGACGGCCAGTTCGGGGTCGAACTGGCGGGCGCGTTCGCGGCTGACCACGAGGTAGCGGTATTTCTGTTCTTTCAGCCAGGCGATATTGGCCGCCGTGGCGATCCCCGCATCCGTGATGATCAAGGCGCCATCCGGAGCCGCGACGCCTTTCAGCATGTCCTGAAGTGTCCGTCACGCTGAATTCGGCACCGCATCACGCTCCAAACCGGCAGGCAAACACGCTCCAAACCGGCCGAAGGCCTGGATCGTGTTGCGAAGCTTCTGAGCTGCCCCGCTGAGCTGGGTGTGCCGGGCCACCTGCGCCTCGGTGCCCTTGACGACGAGCTTGGCGCGATCGGCTGTGTAATCCGCGATCTGCTTCTTCTTCTGCCCGACCTGGTTAGTCAGCGTACCGATAAGGCTTTCTTTCTCAAACTCGGTGGCGATGCGGTCGGAGATGTCGGTGATCGCCTCGGCCTCGCGCTCGCGCGCCTGCTGGAACCGCGAGGTCTGCTGGTCGCGCAGCTCGGCGAAATCGAGCGCCCATTCGCGATCGTCCTGCGAATGCGACTCGAAGATTACGCGCTCGATCTCGTCCACCAGGCCGTCGGAGACGCCCTTGGCTGAGGAGAGTTCCTCGACGAACTGCTGGGAGAGATACCGGGCACGCGGAAAGGTCATATGGCCGTTGGCGTCGCTGCCATCCAGGGCGCGCGTGACCGTCGCGCCCCCGCCCCAGGTCAGCGTCGTCGATGCGTTGCCGATCAGCCTCCGCGCCCGAGCCAGGAACGATGGGCTGATATTCTCATCTGCGTTCCAGCCGGACGGCGAAATCGCGTCGCAGCCGGCTGCGATCACGTCGGCCAGCGCCGTCTTGCCCGATCCGCGCGCGCCGATGATGGCGACGAGGCCATGATTGAGGGGGATGTCGGGCGTAGCGGCCCAATCTGCAGCGCCGATCTGGACGTGCGAGATGACCTGTGATGGCATCGCCGATCCTGGCGGCTGCTCACCGACATAGGCGCGCCCCTCGGGATCGATGCACGCTTGGCGGAGCGCGTCGAATTCGAGCCCACCCTTGATCCACGAGAAGCGATTTCCAAATGGCGACGCCACGTCGTCGAGTCTGTGCGCGTCGCTCCCGTGCAGGCAGGGCTTCAGGCCGCCGTAACGGGTACGGATTTCGTCGGGCCTGAGATCCCTCTGACCCAACCAGAACTCACGCTGTGCCGGGCTGCCCGCGAAGATCACATGGGCGAAGCCCTCGATCTCGCGCCGGATCGTCTGATCCGCAGCTTCCCGCACGCCCGACGTGCCGTCCGTCGCACCGCCAGCCACCGCGATCAGAATGTTCGTCTTCGCCCATCCGCTTTCGGAGAACACCTCGCGGAGCTTCTGGAAATTGACCTTGAACTGGTTGGCCCCATAGGCCAGCGCGGCGCGATCGTCCGTGATGTTGAGATCGGCTTTCTTGCCGAGCCGGATGAGATCGGCCCGTGTGCAATCGAAACGATCCTGCATGACGTTGAACTGCAAGCGGGACAGCAGACGCCGCAGCTCTTCGAGATGTTGCGGGTCTTCCGGGCTGACGAATAGATGGAGATTGACGAAGCCGCCTTTCACTGTCGCCACGTCGAGCCGGAGCTCCACGTTCGGGAAGACCAGCTTGGCGCGAGGCAGACGGCCGGCCGCCTTGTGCCGCAACACCTCCTCATAGGTATCGGTCACGTAGTAGTCCGTGACCGCGATGGCCTCGATGACCGGCGCGATCTGCTCAAGCGCGGTCAGATAATCGCCCCAAGCGTTCGGGCCGCTGAACTGGTTGTTCATGACCGTGCCTGGCGCATGGATATGCGGTTCCCACCTCCGCCACTCTGACCCTCTGCTCAGCATCGTTGCCCCTTTCCGGCGCCTATTTCGGTTGGCTTGCCTTATTCGTCCGTGCCTCTCCATTCCAAAGGCTCGACAATGGTGCCGCCGCGAGCCTCTCGCCGAACGGCACGACGTCCGCGCTGTCGTAGAGGACGACACCGAAGGCAAAGCGGTCTCCACAAGCCTCGGCCAAGGCCCGAAGGCCTCCGAAATCACCGGCTTTGACCGTCGCGCTCGCCTTGACTTCGATGCCTGCGATCATCCCGTCATCGCGTTCCAGCACGGTGTCCACCTCGCGCCCGTCCCGATCCCGAAAATGGTAAGGCGTCAGCCGCAGGTCCGAGGCCGTCATCAGCTTCAAAACCTCCGCGAACACGAAGCTTTCGAGCAGCGCGCCGAACGTGCTGCGATCCGCCTTGACCCTGTCGAAGGAAAGACCGCGCACGGTCGCTAGCAGGCCGGAATCGAGGAAGTGCAGCTTCGGCGTCTTGACGATGCGCTTTAGGGCATTGGTGAACCATGGTTGCACCGTCGCGATCAGGAACACCTGCTCAAGCAGCCCGACATAACGCTGCCCCGTCTTGTGGCTGACGTTGATGCCGGCGCCGAACTGCGAATAGTTGACCAACTGGCCGGAGTGCTCGGCCAGCAGCCTTACGAATTTCGGAAGTTCCGTCAGCTTTTCGACATCAGCGATATCCCGCAGATCGCGCGTCAGCACCGACGTGAGATAGGATCTCGACCAGTCCTGCCGCCGGCGCTCGCTGTCGCGACTGATCGCTTCGGGGAAGCCGCCGAGCAGGACAAGCTGGGTAAGGTCGTCGCCGAGGATTGCCTCCCGCTGGCTCCGGAGCTTTCCTGCGAAGAGATGCTCCAGGAAAGTCGGCGTCCTGCCTTCGATCTCAGCCCTTGCAAGCGGCAGCATCTGGATGGTCTCCATCCGACCGGCCAGACTGTCGGCGACCCGCGGCAAGGTCAGGACGTTCGCCGAGCCGGTCAGCAGGAAGCGACCCGGCCGATAGTCCTCGTCGACGCTCTTCTTGATGGCCAGCAGCAGGTCAGGGGCGCGCTGGATTTCGTCGATGATGGCCCGGTCGAGGCCGCGGATGAAGCCGGCGGGGTCGGATTGGGCGGCCTCAAGGACCGTTTGATCGTCGAGCGTGATATAGGTCCGCCCGGCTTCTCCCATTTTTCGGACGAGCGTGGTCTTGCCGGCACGGCGCGGGCCTACGATCAGGACCACCGGCGTATCATACCAGAGCCCCGTTGAGGCTGACTCACTGCCCTGGTTTCCTTGACGGCGAAACTCTGATTCGCTGCCCCTGACGCGGCGATTCGCCGCGAGGGAGGAGCCTGTGGGCAAACCAGTCGCCATCACCCGGACGGACCACAC
>CAINEA010000772.1 GCA_903847525.1 uncultured Acetobacteraceae bacterium
ATCCGCCAATGCGTCAGGCCGCCACGACGAGGGGCGGCTCCATCATCTCAGCGAAGCTTGAACCTCAGGACAGGAGCGGCCCGGAATGGGGTCAGATCACGAGCGCGCCGGATAGACGCGGATTCCGGCCGCCATCGACACGCGGATCAAGCGGTTGTCGGAATTGCGCCCGCGAACGCCCTGGGGGCCGTCGATATGCTGCTTCTCGATCTGTTTTCCAGCAATTTCGGCGATCATGTCCACGAGTTGGTTGATCGTCACCATTTCCTCCGAGCCAATATTCACCGGTCCTGTGAAGTCCGATCGCAACAACCGTATCGTGCCCTCCAGGCACTCGTCGACATAGAGGAACGAGCGGGTCTGTTGCCCGTCACCCCAGATATCGATCGTATCGCCGCTTCGTGCCAATGCCACCTTGCGGCAGATTGCGGCCGGCGCCTTTTCACGCCCGCCGGTCCAAGCGCCATGGGGGCCAAAGATGTTGTGGTAGCGCGCAACATGGGTTTTCAAACCATGGTTCCGGCGATAGGCGAGATAGAGGCGTTCGCTGAACAGTTTCTCCCAGCCATATTCGCTGTCCGGGGCAGCCGGATAGGCCGAATCCTCGGAACATTTCGGGTTGGCGGGATCTTGCTGGTTATAGGCCGGATAGGCACAGGCCGATGACGAATAAAATACGCGACGAATGTTGCGTTTATGGCAGGCGTCGAGAACATTGAGGTTAATCGTCGCCGAGTTGTGCATGATGTCGGCGTCGTTCTCCCCGGTGAAGATGAAGCCCGCCATTTGGCCCGAACGAACGAAACGTGCGGAATCTACAGTTAAGCGGACAAAGCGGGAACGAGACTGAGTTGACCTTCAATTAAATCAGCGGGTTGGGCTCAATTTAATGTGCGGACCCTCAACTATTACGATATGCTAACACGTGGTGATAATTCCGGTCTCAGAAATTCCTAACCCTTTGTTTTATATGAAGGGCTGTGATATTGAACTGAGTCCTGAACGCTTATCCGTACTTTCCGCACGTTTCGTTCGTTCGGGCCATAACCGCGCTTATCGCGCGTAGGTCGGCTGATCACATGACTCGCCGCTGTACGATGGCCCGACCAAAGGCGCTTCCGCCGCCAGCGCCGGACTTGCTAGGCCTGCTTCTCCCTCGATAGCTCCTGAATACGAGTGAGGATCAGGCCGCGCGGGGGACACGCATCTCCACATGCAAGCCAGCAGCGGCCAGCATGTTCACCAGGCAGTCGAGGCTGAACAGCCCGACTTTGCCGCGCATGAGGTCAGACACCCGCGGCTGGGTGACGCCGAACACCTCGGCGGCCCGGCTCTGGCTCAACCCTTCGCGGGCGATGTGATCCTTGAGGGCCATCATCAGCGAAGACCGCAGCCGCATGTTTTCGGCCTCGGCGGGCGTATCCTCGATGGCATCCCACACACTGGCAAAGCGTTCGTTGCTCATTGGGCTAGCTCCTTCACCAAGTCCCGATAACGTTTCGCAGTTAGGTCCAGGTCCGCCTTGCTGGTCTTCTGCGTCTTCTTCTGGAAGCAGTGCAGCACGTAAACGGCAGCTTCAAACTTGGCCACGTAGATCACCCGGAACGCGCCGTCCGCTTCTCTTACCCGTATCTCCCGGACGCCCTGCCCCACCGTAGTCATGGGTTTCCAGTCGTCGGGGTCCCGGCCCTGTTGCACCTGATCAATCTGGTAACCCGCCTCTCGGCGGGCGTCGGTTGGAAAAGCCCGAAGATCGTCCAGGGCACTCCCTCGAAACTCAACGGACTTAACGCGCTCATTCGTCATTTATTACCATACAAAATTTTGTATGGAAAGCAACTCTCAAAGCCCTTGCGCCACATCATGGCTTCAGAATCCCGCGCATTCCGGCCGGTGGGCCTCGATAGCTCCCTATCTTCAATCCCATCCTTCGCCCCCAACCTGACGGGCAAGCCCGCAACTGGTGATGTGGACCTCCGTCTTTCATGCGCTTCGGTTTAAGCCGTGCCTGGTGAACAACAGATTGACTGCCTCTTCCCCAAGTGCCTGGGTTGTCGTCTCCTCCTGCAACGCGAGTTGCCGGAGTTGCTTCCAGGCAAGCGGATCAAGATAGATCGAGAGCACCCGCTTGCCGGCCCGGCTCGGGGGGCGCGCCGTCGGCGCCCTTGGTGGGGCAGCTCCTCCGTTTGGCGTGCTCACCACCATATCGACGGAGGGAGGCACAAGCATTTCCTGAGGCTTCGAAGGCGCGAAGAGGCTGGGACGCTTTGCCATAATTCTAAGCTACCTTTCCTTTGCGCCCACTTGTGGGCATGTCTACAAGACCACACATCCACACATAGAGCGCGTCTACTTCGCGCGCAGCCTTACCGCGTGGCTCGAATTCCTGAGCTGTGCGGCCGTCAATCACGGCATGGGTAAAGGCCGCGCGCTGAGTCAGTTGGTGCGGAGCTACCTTCGCGCCGGAGCTAACCAGGCCGGCGGTTGCCTCTTCCACGATGCTGCCTTTGGGCGGCACTGCGTTAAGCACGACATAGGCCGGCTTATGGGCGGTCTGAACCAGGAGCAGAGTCGTCTCGATCGCTTCCAGGTCGAATTTTGCGGGGCGACAAGGAATCAGCACCAGGTCGGCGGCGCGGGCAGCAAGTGACGCAATTTGGTCAGCATTGGGTGCGGTATCGAGTACCAGAAGATCGGCACCATTTGCCTGGGCGGGGTTGATCAAGGCCGGAAGTCGCACGGCTTGACCGCTAACAACCTCAGGCGTGTCAGCCTCCCGGCGGTCGCCCCATTTCGTGGCTGTTGCCTGTGGGTCAAGGTCGATCACGGCGACGTTGTAACCTGCGGCGGCTGCGGCCGTGGCGAGATGCACGGCGAGGGTTGTTTTTCCGGAGCCGCCTTTCTGGCTGACAATCGCAAGAATTTTCATGGTGACGACCAAATTAGTTGTGGACATGACCATACGCCTACACGTCCACACACCCAAGTGTGGACACGCCGTCACGACCACAAGCCTACTTGATTACATGCCTACGTGACCGCATCACCACACACCCACATGTGGGCAATAGGGATGCTGCTGCATCAGCTGATCGTCCTGAGCGCGATCACGGTTTCCACTTTGTCCCGCAGCCCTCAAGACTCCCCTCATTCTCAGATAGCCGCGAAAGTATTGTGGAAGACCGGTTGCTCGGCGAGCATTGCGGCGAAGCGCTCGACGAGCGGGGCCAGTTGCTGATCGGGCATGTTCGGCATGAGGTCGTAGAGCA
>CAINEA010000773.1 GCA_903847525.1 uncultured Acetobacteraceae bacterium
GCTGAGTACTTCCCATAACCCGCCACCCAAAGGCCGGCAGAGCGGTATGCCGATCGGCCAGCCAAACTGCATAGTCGCAAAGTCGGCGCCGATCGCGCGCCGGTCATCGGCCGGCAGGCTTCGTACCCAATCGAGAACCGGTTCCGTGCCACCTGTCGATCGATAAAAAATAGCCAGGATCTCCGGCAGGTGCTTCGTCGTCATCCGATCCCCACTGGTAATTAATGTACCATATAAAATACGTTAATGCAAGGGCGATGATGGCCTGGGAGTGGTGGAACGCGTTCCGCCAAGCCGTCGGCCGGTGTGACGAGCAACGTGGCAGCGGCGATACAAGACGATCGCCTTGCCTGGTCATGCCGATCGCTTTTGAACCCGAATTGCGACAACACGATCGCGGCGATGCGTTAGACGACAACAATCGGGGCCGCACGCGGAGTTACGGTCGAAGCCGGGGCAGGCAGGTTCTGTACCACCGTGCCAGGCTGGCGAGCGGCAAGCATCGCGATGTGATCGTGATGGGTAAACAGGATCACCTGCGTGGTTCGTCCAAGCTGCGCGAGAAGCGCGATCGCGGCAGCGGCCCGCCCGTCATCGAAATGCACCAGCAGGTCATCGGCGATGAAGGGCAGCGGCTCCGCATGCGCTGCATGATCTTCTACCGTGGCGACACGCAGCGCCAAGTATAGCTGGTCGCGGGCACCTTCGCTCAGCGCCTCCACGGGACATTCCGTTCCGTCGTCGCCAATGGCGAGCAGCACGGCGCGGCCGGCGGCTTCCTGGTCGACACTCAGGCGCGCATAGCGGCCGCCGGTCAGCAGCGCGAAATGCGCCCCGGCCGCGCGCAGCAGCGGGCCTTGATGCTCCCGGCGGAAACGATCGATCCCGGAACGCAGCAACACCCGAGCCACATGCAGCCGGGCGTAGCGCTCGGCCGTCGCACGCGCGTCCGCCAGGGCGTCCTCCGCCTCCTGCGATTTCGACGCGGCATCGCGGCCTTGCCGCATCTCGGCGAGCGTCGCTTCCGCCCGGGCCCGCTCGGCACTAAGCGTCTCGCGACGCTCGCCCAGGCTGGCAAGCTCGTTCCGGAGCTCGGTCAGCCGTGCGACCACGGCGTCGCGGTCGATGCCGGCGATTTCGCTGCGCAGCACGTCTTCTGCCCGTCCGTCGCCCTGGGCCAGCAGAAGATGCCCAAGCCGGGCAATCTCAGTGGCGGCCGCATCCCGTTGCCGCGCACGCTCGATGGCATGTTCCAGTTCGGAGTCATTGGCCGCACCGGCAAGCTGTCGCAGCGTCGCCAGCTCTGCCTCGGCCGCGCGCAGACGACGGGCCGCCTCGTCCGCTGCTGCTTCGTGTGCGACGATCCGGACAGTCAAGGCCGCCGCGTCCGACGCGATCTTGCGGGCGTCGGCAAGCCGACGGCCAAGACGTGCCGCGATCACGGTTGACGGCTCCTCCGTGACCGGGTCGACGAGGCGCCCCTGCACGGAGCGCACCTGATCGTCAAAGGTTTCGATGCTGGCGAGCATATCGGCG
Organism: uncultured Acetobacteraceae bacterium; assembly: GCA_903847525.1. Lineage (GTDB taxonomy): Bacteria > Pseudomonadota > Alphaproteobacteria > Acetobacterales > Acetobacteraceae > PALSA-911. The sequence goes on from CAINEA010000773.1 coordinate 1,537, forward strand.
ATTCGTTGTTGGTCCGTTCGCTAGACCGGCGCGACTTCGGCGACACGCGCCCAGGCACCAAGTGCCGACATTGCGGTCTCGATGGCGGCGTCCGACGGCAATCCAAGGGCCACGACCGCTCCGGCCCACTCCTCGCTCCACGTCTTGAGGGCGGTATTGGCCGCGGTCGTGGCTTGCTGCAGTTCGCGTAGCCGCGCCTCTTCCTGGGCAAAAATCTGCGCCAGGCCGCGATGCGCGGCGAGCACTGCCTCGGCGGCCTCGCATTCTGTTTCGGCGCGCAAGAGCAACGCGGCGAGATTGTCCTGGCTCGTTGTATCGGCCAAAACTGCCGACAGCGCCGTACAGGCATGCGATCGCCTTGCCGCCAGGTCGTCGCGCCGACGACGCGCCTCTGTCTCTGCGTCGGCCTGCGCCAGGACCTGCGTGCGTGCACGACGCCACTCCGTCATGGCGAGCGGCGCGTCGGGCACAAGGCCGGCTTGTGCCCACAACGCATGCCATGCGGGTTCCGCCGCCACAGAAGCGCCTTCGGCGGCAGCGCGGCTGCCTTCTGTCTCCGCGCGCTGGCTGCGCAGAAGCTCCAGGTGCGCGGTCGCGGCCAGGAAATCGGCAACGCGCTACGCGTCATCGGCACGCCTGTCCGCAAGGCGGTCAGCGTCATCGCGCAGTGCCTCGAAAACGTCCGGTAATGAACCGGCCGGCAACGCGACCTGCTCCGCGCTGTCCGGCTGGGGTCCACCTTCGTGCAGGCGGCGGATCAGCCGCCAGACGCGGTCCCGAACAGCTCTCGCGTCGGCAACTGCATCGGGCGTTGGCACGGTTTCTCCGCGAGCCAACCTTGAGACATCCTCCTCCAATGCGGCAATCTCGGTCGCCAGGGCAGCAACGGCGGCACGACCGTCGGCGACAGCGTGGACTACCGCATCGAGCCGCGCCGCGGCCACATCGGCTTCGGCCGGAAGCGGCAGCTTGCAAGCGGCAAGGCCTGCAAGATCGCCCTGCCACAAGGGCAAGGCGGCCAGCGCGGCGCCGGTTGCGACCTGGGCGGCCGCGAGCGCACGCTCCGCACGATCCAGTTCGAGGTCGAGAGGCCCCTCACTGCGCATCGCGTCGATTGTTCGGCGCAGCAGCGCGGGGGAGGGTGGCTCCGCATTGGCCCGCAGTGCCGCCGCGGCTTCGTTGCGCCGGTGCCGTGCCACAGCGAGGCTTTGCTCGGCTGAACGGGCGGTGGCGGCCAGCGCGGCATGCAGGCTGACCAGCCGTTGCACGCTACCCCGCGCCGCCGCGGACGGCACGGCTTTGCGTGCCGCGTCGGGTGTCAGAGAAACCCCGAGTTCGTCGAGCGCGGCAACCACTTTGGACTGATGGGACAGGACGGAAGCGCGAACCTTGCGCAGATCTTCGTCTGCCTGAACGATCATCCTAAATCCGGCGGTTGAATTTGCCTGCCCGGCCGGATCGCCAGCATTCTGCCGGTCATTATGAACAACAACGAACTCC
>CAINEA010000774.1 GCA_903847525.1 uncultured Acetobacteraceae bacterium
CAAGCGGCTCTGGACAGAAGTTGCCGCCGCGGTGGGTGCGGGATCCAACACCACGTCGCTGGTGGGCACGCCGGAGCAGGTGGCGGAATCGTTGATGGAGTATCACGCGCTGGGGGTGACGACGTTCCTGATCCGCGGCTTCGATCCGCTGGAGGATGCGACCGATTACGGCCGGGCGCTGCTGCCGATCATCCGGGCCGCCGCCGCATAGCGCAGCGGCGACTGGGCACTTTGCCGTTGGGTCTTTTCGTGCCTTTGAGTGCCGGGATCGGGGAGGGCGGCAAGGGAACGGTTCCGTCGCGGCGCTACCCTGCCGCGCCGGCGGGTTTCATGCGGGCCTTTTGCATGTTGATTTCCTTGTGGGCGGGGTCGCCGGTCACTTCCCGGCCGATCCAGGTTAACGGGTTGTCACCGTAAGGGTAGCGCGCTTTTCATACGGCCGCACGCGGGCCTTGCAGTCGCAGGAGGTGCCAACCGGCCCGTCGGGCAAGCGGTCGTGGCGGATGGCGAGGGCGTGCCAGGTGTTATTGGCGACGAGGTACCTGACGAGATCGTTTGCAACGGCCCCATCGCCGATGCGGGATTTCCCGTTTGCAAGGGTTGAGAGTTCGGGGGACGGCGACCACAGGCCTGGCCGCCTGTCAGCCCACCGCCGGATCGGTAAGCTTGAAATCCACCATCAGGTCGTTGCCGAGGCGCTCGAGGTCCTGGCGCAGGGCGTCAGTGCCGATTGCGGTGGGGACGCGCAGGCGGGCTTCGGCGTGGAACAGGGTTTCGCCGGAGAAGGAGCCGCTAAGGATGTCGGTGGTGAACTCCTCGATGTTCACGCCGGAGCCGGCGAGCACCCTGGTGACGTCTCGCACGAGGCCGGGGCGGTCCTGGCAGACGAGTTCCAGCACCAGCAGGGGGTCGGGCGGTGCCGTGCGGGGGATGGCGGCGCCGTGGTGAATCAGCACCTGCATCCCGTCGGCGTGCAGGGCCTCGAAGGACAGCGCGAGGGCCTCGACCTGGTCGTCGGGGAGGCTGACCAGGACCATGCCGGCGAACTGGCCGGCGAGATGGGCCATGCGGCTTTCCAGCCAGCTGCCGCCGCGGGCGGCGACCTGCTCGGACAGGCGGCTGACCAGGCCGGGTCGATCGGGGCCGACAAGCGTAAGGATGATCGATGCCATGGTGAACGATGCCCTGCTGGGTATTGGGATTTACAAGATGGGTTGGATATATTGGACGCGGTTTAGTGGTAGAGTGCCCCGAACGGCCACGCACCGGCAACCCGCGACGGTGCCGGCATCCGTCTGACCGTCCAGGAGAATTCGAATGGCCGAGCCGATCAAGACCCTGCTGCTGACCGGGGCCAGCCGGGGCATCGGGCATGCGACGGTGAAGGTTTTCGCGCGAGCGGGATGGCGGATCCTGACCGTGTCGCGCCAGCCGTTCTCATCGGAATGCCCGTGGCCGGGCGGTGCGGCAAACCACATCCAGCTGGACCTGTCGAACCCGGAACTGCTGCCTGGCGCGATCGCGGACATCCAGGACCGGCTGGGGAACGGGCAATTGCATGCGCTGGTGAACAATGCCGGGATCTCGCCGAAGAGCGAGGACGGCGGAAGGCTCGGGGTCCTGAAGACCAACGCGGTGCTGTGGCAACACGTGTTCCAGGTGAACCTGTTTTCCACCGCGCTGCTGGCGCAAGGGCTGTTCACCGAGTTGCAGGCAGCGGCGGGGTCGATCGTGAACGTGACGTCCATCGCCGGTTCGCGGGTGCATCCGTTCGCGGGGGTGGCCTATGCCGCTTCCAAGGCGGCGCTGGTGGCTCTGACGCGGGAGATGGCGCACGAATTCGGGCCGCATGGGGTGCGGGTAAACGCGATCTCTCCAGGCGAGATCGACACGGCGATGCTGTCGCCGGGGACCGCGGATCTGGTGCAGCGGGAGATACCGATGCGCCGGCTGGGGACTCCGGAGGAGGTGGCGCAGACCATCCTGTTCCTGTGCACGCCGGGGGCTTCGTATATCAACGGCGCGGAGATCCACATCAACGGCGGCCAGCACGTTTAGGCGGATTTGACCGGCGGATTTGATGCTGTTGCAGGCGATGCGCCCCTGACCGGCGCATGAATCTTGCTTTCGGCCTTGCTATTGCACGCGAAAACTGTGAATTCCCCGGGCCGACTTCAGCACCGCAGCCTGTTTTGCGGTGATTTTTACTCTCCAAGGAAACAACCGACTATGAATACGCTGGAACAACGCACGATCGCGAAGGTATCGCGGCGCCTGATCCCCTTCTTGATGGTCTGCTATTTCGTGGCCTATCTGGACCGGGTAAATGTCAGCTTCGCAGCGTTGACGATGAACAAGGACCTTGGCATCTCGGCTTCCAGCTTCGGCTTCGTC
>CAINEA010000775.1 GCA_903847525.1 uncultured Acetobacteraceae bacterium
GTATGCTCATGCGCCAGGAAGTCGGCGTAGGTGTTCAGCCGCTCATGCATCAGGCGTGCCTTGGTCAGGATCACGCTGAGCTGGTCATTGGTCATCGCGGCGACGATCGGCCGCACGATGGCATAGAGCGCGTCGGAATTCGCGATGCGGTCGTCGCGTTCCTTGAACCGCGGGTCCGCCGGCAGGTCCTCCCGGCCGATCGCGCTGCAAAAGGCCACCCATTCGAACGGCCGCACGACGGTGATGTTCATCCAGCCATCGGCGCTGCGGAAAATGCCCGATGGCGCGGCGCCTTGCAGAACCTCCCCGCCTTCCAGATAGCTGCCCATCATCCGCACGCACTGCAACAATGCGGCGGCCTGCATCAGGCTAACCTCGATGAACTTCCCCAGTGCCTCGTCGCGCCTGGCATACAGCGCGGCCGATACGGCCTGGAAGGCGAACATCGCCGTGGTCATGTCCACCGGGATCACCGGCACGCGATGCGGCACGCCGTCCTCGCCCCGGTTCTCCAGCGTCAGTCCGGTGAAGGCTTGCAACACCGGGTCCATCGCCGGGCGCTCGGCGAACGGTCCTGTCTGCCCAAAGCCGGAAACCGACAGATAGATGATCCGCGGATTGACCGCCGAGACGGCCTCGTAACCAAAGCCCAGCCGGCCGATCACGCCGGGGCGAAAGCCCTCGATGAACACATCGGCATCCCGGATCATCGTCCAAAGCGCCTGACGGCCGCCTTCGGACTTCAAATCGAGCGCCACGCTGCGCTTGCCGATATTGGCGGGGATCGTGAATGCGGTGTTGTCGCCATACACCACGCCCAACGTCCGGCTCCAGTCGCCGCCGCCGGTAGGCTCGATCTTCAACACATCCGCCCCGTTCTGCGCCAGCAATCCGGCACAGTAAGGCCCGGCAATCCCCTGGCTAAGATCCACAACCTTCAACCCGGCAAACGGCGCCTCGTAGCTCATATCGTCGTTTCCTGTGCGACATCGGTTGGGAAAGGAAGGAAGGCGAGGGGGCGCTGCCCCCTTAACCCCCGCCAAAGGGCTCGCCCTTTGGAAACCCCAATTTGTTTTCTTGGAGAAGGGGGCTTCTCCGTCATTGCGGCGGCACCGTCAGGCAAGGCCCCCTTCTCCAAGAAAACCAAAGCGAGTCCAGAGGCTAGCCTCTGGCGGGGGTCCAGGGGGCAGCGCCCCCTGGCCTTGCTTACTTACCCAATCCGCTGATGCGCCGGAACGTCGATATTGAAGAACTTGGCCGCGTTCAGGCCGAGCACCTTCGCGCGCTGCACGTCGGTCAGGCCCGGCATGGTGCGTTCGATGGCTTCGGCCGAGTGCGGCCAGGTGCCTTCATGGTGCGGGTAGTCGTTCGCCCACATGAAGTTGTCGTTGAGCTGATACTTGTCCATCAGCGCCAGGCCGGACGGGTCTTCCTGGAAGGTGGAGTGGCCGTGGGCGCGGAAATAGTCGCTTGGCAGGCCCTGCAATTTCGGGCGGACCCACATGTGATGCTTGCGATAGGCCTCGTCCATCGCGTCCAGCAGCCAGGGGATCCAGCCGATGCCGCATTCGATGGTGGCGAAGCGCAGGCCCTTGAATTTCTCGAGCACGCCGGAGGCGCAGAGGTTGGCGACGGGTTCGATCGTGGGCGCGAGCGAGTGGGTGACGTAGTTGATCACCGCGCCGCCATTGCCGCGTGCGGCGCGCGGGTCGCGGCCGGTGGAGATGTGGAAGGTGATCGGCAGGTTGGTTTCCTCGATCAGCGCCCACATCGGGTCGAAATGCGGCAGGTTGTAGTTCACCTGGTCGATGTCATGCGCGCCCCAATGGGGTTTGCAGGGCAGGGACAAAGCGCGGTAGCCCATCTTGGCCACGCGCTCGATCTCGGCGAGCGAGCCGGGAAGATCGCCGGTGGCGATGGCCGCGACGGGCAGCATGCTGTCTGGATAGGCGCCGAACTGCTCCCAGGCCCAGTCGTTCCACACCGCGCATTGCGCGTTGGCGAACACCGGGTCGGGTGTGGCCCACATTGCCAGGCCCTTGTTGGGGAAGATGATTTCCACATCGACGCCGTCGCCGCGGTTGTCGGCGATGCGCGCCGGCACTTCGGCGCCGGCCTTGGAGCGGACCCAGTCCTCCCCCTCGAAGCTGGAAATGCGAACCCGATCGGGGCGATAGCCCTCGCAGTAGCGCCACTGCACGCCCTGCTCATCGGTGATGATGCGCGGCACGCGTTCGCGGTATTTCGCATCGATCCGCTTTTCCCAGAGGTCGGGCGGTTCGTTGGCGTGGCTGTCGGTGGAAACGATGAAGTATTTCTTCGGATCGCCCGCGCGGGCGGTGTGGCCCCAGCCGCTGTGGCCCGGTGTTTCCAGGCGCCATAGATTGGGGGGATTGATGGCGACTTCGTTCATCGATGTCTCCTGTTATTGTTTTAGCCGATTGTTTTCCATTGGACGAGAGTGAACGGCGGCTTGGTATCGTGGTGGTGCTCGAACACCGCCTCAACGGCGGCGCCGATCGTAACGGTCTGGTTCGGGTCCCCGAGCAGGTTCCCGATCATCCGGATGTTGCCGTATTGCGGCAGTTCGACCAGTACGATGATGTAGGGGCCATGGCCCTTCAGGGCGGGATGCACCGGATGCCAGGCTCGTTCCCAGCTATAGATGCGGCCCTTGCCCTCGATCTTTTCCCAGCCCATGTCAAAGCTGCGGCAATGGTGACACATCCATTCCGGCCCCCACTGCCAGCCCTTGCAGGCATTGCAGCGCTGAACCCAGAGCTCTCCCTTCTGCGCGCCCTCCCAGTAATGCGTGCTAAGGCCGTCGACCTCGGGCACGGGAATGGGCAGGCCAGCCGGCAGATAGGACGCGCTCACAGCGTGGCCTCCGATCCGAAAATACAGTTGCTGACGGGTGTAACCATCGGTCCGGCGATCACCATCGAAACATCCACCTTCGGCACCTGGGCGGTGGAGGTGCCGCGCAGCTGCCGCACCGCTTCCAGTTGCAGTTCCAGCCCGTGCATGTAGCACTCGGCCAGATTGCCGCCCGAGGTATTCATCGGCAGCTTGCCGGAGGGGGCGAGGAAGTTTTCCAGCACGGAGAATTCGTTGCATTCCTCGGGCTTGCAGAATCCGTGCTCCACTAGGCTCATCAGCACGCCGCCGGTGAAGTTCTCGTAGTTTTGGAGCACGTCCACGTCCGACGGCTTGATGCCGGCCATTTCGTAAAGCCGCGGCCCGACTGTCGCGAAGGTCGAGGACCCATAGTTCGGCACATTGTGCGACGGCGCGCCGGCACGATGGTCCGAACCGCCGGCAGCCCCCAGAAGATACACTGGCCGGTTCGGGAAATCCTTCGCTCGCTCCGCCGGCACCACCAGCAGCGCCGCGGCGCCGTCGTTCTCCTGGCAGCAATCGAACAGATGGAACGGCTCCACGATCCAGCGCGACGCGTCATAGGTCGCCTCGTCCAACGGGCGGCCATACATCACCGCGCGCGGATTGGACTGGGCGTGGTGGTAGGAGGCCAGCGCGATGGCCCGCAGCGCCTCCTGCTTCACGCCATGATCGTGCATGAAGCGCATCGTCTTCATGGCGAATTTCTGCGCCGGCGACATCAGCCCGTATGGCGCCATCATCGCCGCGTCGCCGGAGATCGTCGGCGATTGCGGGCCCTGGCCGAAGCGGGCGAACTGGCCCTGGGCGAGGGATCGGAACACCACCACGCAATCGGACAGCCCGCCGATGATCGCCGCCGCGGCGTTGCCGACCGCCGCGCCGCCGCCA
>CAINEA010000776.1 GCA_903847525.1 uncultured Acetobacteraceae bacterium
AGTCTGGGAGGGACGCGGCGACGGCGGATGGGGCTATCTCAGGATTCAAGCATTCGCCGCAGCAATTCGACGTCCTCGGCGAAGGCGGTGTCACGTTCCATCAATTCACCAATGCGCGAAACAGCGTGCATGACTGTCGTGTGGTCGCGGTTGCCGAATTTACGCCCGATTTCCGGCAGAGATCGGCTTGTGAGTTGCTTGGCTAGATACATCGCCACTTGTCGGGGGCGTGCGACAGCACGCGCACGTCTGGCCGAGGACATGTCGGTCAACCGGATGTTCCAATGTTCGGCCACGCGGCGCTGAATTTCTTCGATAGTGACGCGCCGGTCATGCGCCTTTAGCAGATCGTGCAGCACTTCCTGGGTAGCTTCCAGGGTGACCGGGCGGCCGAAAAGGTTGGCGTGGGCGATCAGTCGGTTCAGCGCACCTTCGAGTTCGCGGACATTGGAGGTGATCTTGTGTGCCAGGAACTCCATCACCTTGGGGGGAACAGGCACACCGGCGCGGGAGGCTTTGGCTTCCAGGATGGAGATGCGCAGTTCGAAGGTGGTGGCGTGCAAATCCGCGACCATGCCGCAGCCGAGCCGAGTACGCAGTCGGTCTTCCAGCCCGTTCAGGTCGGAGGGCGATTTGTCAGCGGAGACGACGATCTGCTTGCCGGCGTCTACCAGAGCATTGAACGTGTGGAAAAACTCTTCCTGGGTATTGTCTTTGCCGATGAGGAACTGCAGGTCGTCGATCATCAAGACGTCGACGCTGCGGAGTTGTTCTTTGAACTCCATGGTGGACTGGCTGCGGATGGCGGCGATGAAGCGGTACATGAATTTTTCAGCCGACATGTAAGCGACCGTCGCCGGACCGGAGCCGTTATAGCCACGTTGTGATAGTTCCCAGGCGATGGCGTGCATCAGGTGGGTCTTGCCGAGACCGACGCCGCCGTACAGGAACAGCGGATTGAAGCCGGCGCTGTATGGGTGTTCGGCAACCCGTCGGGCGCAGGCATGGGCGAACTCGTTCGGCTTGCCGACCACGAAGCTATCGAAAGTGAAGCGCGGGTCGAGCGCACCGGCCAATTCGGCGCGTGGGTCGGCACGGTCGTCAGGTTTCGGTTCGGCACGGATATCTGCCTTGCCATTAGCGGGCGACGTTGCCGTTGGCAGTTTGGCCGCAGCGCGTGGCGCGCCCGCAGACGGAGATGCCGACAGGCTTTCAGCCAGCCCCGTGATCGGCTGCATCGCACCCCCAACGCGGATATCCACGCTGCGGACGGACTGGTTTTCGGCCAGCCAGAGCGATGTGATGCGGTCGCCGTAATGATTGCGCACCCAATCACGCAGGAAGCGGGTTGGGAGGTGCACGGTGATTTCGTCGCCGTCGATACCTGCGAGGGTCATTTGACGAAGCCATGTCCGATATTCGACATCTCCGACTTCGCTTTGCAGGCGACCGCGAATGCGAGCCCACTGGACAGCGACTTGCGGGTGGTCGGTCAGTCCCTGGTCGGTGGACCTGGGTTCATCGAAGGGGAAGTTGCCAGCATTTCCGTCGTCGTCCGCCACCACCGACACCTGCCTGTTCCAAATACCGACGCCTCCCGCCGGTTGCCTGGCAGGCCGTGTTTCTTACAGTTTTTGATCGACGGCCCCCGCCATCAACAGCTTTAATTTATGACCAGGATGTAATCCAAATCAATCTAAATCTGATGAATTTAGCGAGCGGCTGTACAACGAAAGAAGATTGCAATTGCAAAAATATAGCGCGGCCTGTATCGGCCACGCTATGTTTTGCGTAACTTAAATTCGTTCAAAATTCAGCAGGTCATTACTTGTTGGGGATCAAGGTTGTATGCCCAACCACGAGTTTTGCCTGCTGGCAATAGGTATCGGTCAGGTCGGGCCTTCAGGCTGCAACGAGTGACTTGATGCGCGCCGAAAGCCGCGAGATCTTGCGAGCCACTGTGTTGTCATGGATCACACCCTTGTCTGCGGCGCGCTGCATTTCAGGCTGAGCGGCCTGAAGCGCTGCTGCCGCTGCTGCCTTGTCACCGCCAGCGATCGCCATCTCAACCTTCTTGATGAAGGTGCGCATACGCGACTTGCGCGCCTGGTTGCGCTCGGCGCGGACGAGGTTCTGGCGGATGCGCTTACGCGCGGAGGCAGTGTTGGCCATGAGTTCTTTTCTATCCGGATAGGGAGTTGGCAAGCGGTAGGGTACGCAAAGAGGATAGTCATTGTCGGTAAGCCACGATGCTTGAAAGACACACAGCCTATCTATCAGCGACCGGATCTTTCACCGGCCAGTGATAAATATCACGAATTCCAAACCATGCGCAGTAGCGAGAGGGCAGAGTTCTATTCAGAGGCCGAGGCGGAGTCAAGGAAGCGAGGATGGATTTATGACCGTTTCATGCACATGTGCTCTGCGTCGCCAGCCGACTTTCCTTGAGGGCGCCGGACGACGCAGCGGCCTTGCAAGCTCTATTTCCTACCCGAGATTGAAAGATGGCTTACGTTTTTCAACGAAGGCGGCCATGCCTTCCTTCTGATCCGGCGTGCCGAACATCGACAGGAAAAGTGCCCGCTCATGCATCACGCCCTCGACCAGTGTGGTTTCGAACGCGCGGTTGACCGCCTGCTTGGCCATGGCAACGGCCACCGGGGAGAGGTTGGCGATGCGTTCAGCGATCTTCAGCGCCTCGGGGATCAGTTGATCCGCGGGGAATATACGGCTGACCAGGTTGGCGCGCTCGGCTTCCGCTGCATCCATCATCCGAGCGGTCAGGATCAAGTCCATCGCCTTGGACTTGCCCACCGCGCGGGTCAGGCGCTGTGTGCCCCCGGCGCCGGGAATGACGCCCAGGTTGATCTCGGGCTGGCCGAACTTCGCCGTATCGGCGGCGACGATCATGTCGCACATCATCGCGAGCTCGCAGCCGCCGCCCAGCGCGAAGCCGGCGACCGCGGCGATCACGGGCTTCTGGATGCGCAGGACCGTCTCCCAGCGCTTGCCGATGAAGTTTTCCAGATAGGCGGCGGGATAGGTCCGGTCGCGCATTTCCTTGATGTCGGCGCCGGCCGCGAAGGCGCGGTCCGACCCGGTCAGCACGATGGCGCCGATCGCGGGGTCCGCGTCGAAGGCCAGCAACTGGGCCCCCATTTCGTCCATCAGCTGGTCGCAGAGGGCGTTCAGCGCGGCCGGGCGGTTCAGGCGGATCAGCCCGACGCGGCCATGCGTTTCGACGAGAATGGTCTTTTCAGTATCAGCCATCTTAGAACTCCGGTTTCCCTAGGTTTGCGCTTCTAGCGGCAGGCCTACGGAAGGTCCAGCCGGTCAGCGCTGAACCTTTGCGCAATAGAATGTACTACGGCCGGATTGGACGATCCGCTGGATGCCGGGGCAGGCCACGCAAAGCGGGCACGCTTCTCCCTCCCGGCCGTAGACCTTCCAGGCATGCTGGAAATAGCCGAGTTCGCCGTCGGTTTGCACATAGTCACGCAGGCTGGAGCCGCCGGCGGCGATCGCCTCGGCAAGCGTTGCCTTGATCTCGGGCACCAGGCGTGCGGCACGGGCGCCGGGGATGGTGTGGGCCAGGCGCAGCGGGCTGATCCTGGCCCGGAACAGCACCTCGCACACATAGATGTTGCCCAGCCCGGCGACGTTCTTCTGGTCCAATAGGGCGGCCTTGATCGGCGTGCGCTTGCCGGCGAGTGCGGCCGACAGGGTGGCGACCGAAAAATCATCGCCGAGCGGCTCCGGCCCCAGTGCCGCCAGCAATCTGTGCGTGTCTTCCGCGTCGGTACGCACCAGATCGATCGAGCCGAAGCGGCGGGGATCGACGAAGCCGACCCGCCATCCGCCATCCGCCGCGGCGTCGGTCTGCAGCATCACATGTTCATGCAGCGGGCCCGAATCGTTGCGTCCGGCCGGCTCGATAAGCATGCGCCCGGACATGCCGAGATGGATCAGCACGCTGTCCCCGCCCGACAGGCGCATCAGGATGTATTTCGCCCGCCGGCGAAAGCCGAGGATTTCCGCTCCGCTCAGCCGTTCGGCGAGGCCAGCCGGGAACGGCCAGCGCAGTCCGGCGCAGCGGATCTCCGCGCGCACGATCCTGCGCCCCTCCAGCTTTGCCTGCAGGCCGCGCATCACCGTCTCGACTTCGGGCAGTTCAGGAATGGGGGAGTTCCAGCATGTACGGGAGAACGCTATACATGGCCGCTTATGAGCGACAATCCCCCAGCCGGCCAGCCAGTGACCGATTTCGGCTTTCAGCAGGTACCGCTGGAGGCGAAGAAGCCGATGGTGCGGGCGGTCTTCGACAGCGTGGCGACGCGCTATGACCTGATGAACGACTTGATGTCACTCGGCATTCATCGCGTCTGGAAACGGGTGTTCACCACGGCTCTCGATCCCCGGCCGGGCGCGACGCTGCTCGATCTGGCGGGTGGCACCGGGGATATCAGCTTCGCCTGGCTGGCCGCGGGCGGTGGGCCGGTGCTGCTGTCGGACATCAATTATAGCATGCTGTCGGTCGGTCGCGACCGTGCGCTCGAACGCGGTTTCGCGGCGGATGTGGCGTTGCTGGTGGCGGATGCCGAGCGGCTGCCGCTGCCGGACCGGTCGGTGGATCGCGTCTCGATGGCCTTCGGACTGCGCAACTGCACCGATAAGGATGCGGTGTTGAGCGAGGCGCGCCGCGTGCTGCGCCCCGGTGGGCGGTTCCTGTGCCTGGAGTTCAGCAAGGTGCAGGTGACCGCACTGGCGCCGGTCTATGAGACCTGGTCGTTCAAGGTATTGCCGCGGATCGGGCGAATGGTGGCGCAGGACGAGGACAGCTACCGTTATCTGGCCGAGAGCATTCGCATGTTCCCCGATCAGGAAGCTCTGGCCGGCATGATGCGCCGCGCCGGTTTCGCGCGCGTCAGTGTGCAGAATCTGTCGGGCGGGATTGCCGCCATTCACCGGGGATGGCGGCTTTGACAACATTTTCTGGGACTACGTTATCCGGCAAGCGCGTTCTGCTGATCGTCTCTGGGGGGATCGCCGCCTTCAAGGTGCATGAGCTGATCCGACTGTTGCGTGCCCAGGGCTGTGGGGTGACTTGCGTGCTGACCGAGGCAGGACGCCAATTCGTCACGCCGCTGTCGTTGCAGGCGTTGTCGGAAGCCAAGGTTTATGCCGACCTGTTTTCGCTGACCGACGAGAGCGAGATGGGGCATATCCAATTATCGCGCAGTGCCGATCTGTTGGCTGTGGTGCCCGCGACCGCGGACCTGCTGGCGCGGATGGCGGGTGGTCTCGCGAACGATCTGGCATCGACCGTACTGCTGGCGACCGATAAGCCCGTGTTGGTGGCGCCGGCGATGAATGTGCGGATGTGGCTGCACGCCGCGACCCAGGCAAACATTGCGCTGCTGCAATCGCGCGGAATTCATGTGGTCGGCCCGGATGAGGGAGCCATGGCCTGCCACGAATTCGGTCCCGGCCGGATGGCCGAGCCAGCGGCCATTTTGGCGGCGATCGCGGCCTTGTTGGATCCGCCAAAGCCCTTGGCGGGCAAACACGCCATTGTCACCAGCGGCCCAACGCATGAGCCGATCGACCCGATTCGCTATATCGCCAACCGCAGCAGCGGCAAGCAGGGGCATGCGATCGCCACAGCGCTGGCAGCGTTGGGAGCACGGGTCACGTTGATCAGCGGGCCGGTGGCCGTTGCCGACCCGACGGGCGTGAGCGTTCGGCGGGTGGAGACGGCGCAGCAAATGCTGGAAGCGGCCCAGGCGGCGCTGCCGGCGGATATCGCTGTTTGCGCGGCTGCGGTGGCGGATTGGCGCGTCGCCAATGCGGCAGAGGGAAAGATCAAGAAAAAGCAGGGCGTGGCAGCCCCGGCGCTCGAGCTGGTGCCTAATCCTGACATCCTGGCGACGCTGTCGTCTGCTGGACCGTCGCGCCCGCGCCTGGTGGTGGGGTTCGCGGCGGAAACCGACGATCTGCTGGCCAATGCCGCATCCAAATTGCAGCGTAAGGGCTGCGACTGGATCATCGCCAACGACGTTTCCCCTGCTACCGGCATCATGGGGGGAGAGGAAAATACCGTCCACTTGGTCACAGCAGCGGGGATCGAGGATTGGCCGCGGCTGTCCAAACAGCGGGTCGCCGAGCAGATCGCTGCTCGGATTGCGGGAGTTTTTGCGTGACCGAGGTTCAATCCGTCTACCAGCGTGGCCTTGGCGGGCCGGTCGCGGGGCCCAACCAGCGCGGCAGCAAGCGCGTGGCCGTGATCGGCGCGGGCGCCAGCGGGATCTGTTCGGCTAAATATTTGCTGCAATCCGGCTTCGACGTGACCCTGTTCGAGATCGGCAGCCAGATTGGCGGCATGTGGTGCTACAAGAACGACAGCGGGCGATCGTCGGCGTATCGCACGTTGCATATCAACACCTCGCGCGGCGTGACCCGGTTCAGCGATCTGGATTTCGACGCCGAGACGCAACCCTTCCCCGACCATTTCGACATGCATCGCTATTTGGTGAAGTACGCGAACCATTTCGGAGTCGCGCCGCGCATCCGCTTCAATAGCGAGGTGAAGCAGGTACGACCGGCCTTCGATCCAAAGCGTGAGCCGCCGAAATGGGAATTGGAGCTGGCGGACGGCTCGGTCGAATTGTTCGACGCGGTTATAGCGGCGACCGGGCACCTGACGCGGCCGCTGGATGTGCCGCAATTGCAGGCATTCGCCGGCGAGTACCTGCATTCGCACCATTACCGCGAGCCGGAACCCTATGTCGGCAAGCGGATCTGCGTTGTGGGCGTCGGCAACAGCGCCTGCGATATCGCCAGCGATGTCTGCGTGACCGCGAAGCGTTGCGTGCTGGTCGCCCGGTCCGGCGTGGTGATCCTGCCCAAGCTGATGTTCGGCCGCGCCTTCACCGATATCACCGCGCAGATCCAGCGGCCCTGGATTCCCCGCAAGCTGCGCCAGAAGCTGACGCGCCTGCTGGTGTGGCTGGTGCACGGCGACATGGCGAAACTCGGGTTCAAGCGCCCGACCGAGCTTACGCATGTCACGTCCAACGCAACGGTAGTGACGGACATCGCCTATCGGCGGATCGAGGTGAAGCAGGGGATCGAAGCGGTTGAGGGTAAGACAATCCGCTTCGCCGATGGCACGGCCGAGGAATTCGATGTGCTGATTGCCGCCACCGGTTATGAGATCGACCTCGATTTCATGCCCAAGGACGTGCTGACCGTCGAGAACAATGAGCTTCCGCTGTACCTGCGTATGGTGCCGCCGGATTGGCCCGGGCTGTTCCTGATGGGTTTCTTCAACACCGATACGGCATTGAACATGGTGTTCGAACATCAGGCCCGATGGGTGCGCGAAATCCTGCTGGAGAATGCATCGCTGCCGAGCCCGGAGGAGATGCGGCAGGCAATTGCCGAGCGCGCGGCCTGGTATTCGGGGCGC
>CAINEA010000777.1 GCA_903847525.1 uncultured Acetobacteraceae bacterium
CCCCACCGTGCCGTTCACCAATAACCTCGCGGAGAGGGACGGGCGAATGATGAAATTGCGGCAGAAGATCTCCGGCGGGTTCCGGTCGGGCGTGGGAGCGGAGGACTTCGCGATGATCCGAACCTTGATCTCAACCGCGCGAAAACAAGGTTGGGACTTGCTGGCCACCCTGTGCGCCGACCCGACGACGCTGATCGCGGAACTCCGGCTGGCGTGAGGTGTCGCTGGCTACCTGGGCTGTAACTAACAATCGAAAATGCCGTCGCGTCCGACACGCCAAAATCGGACGGCTTCCGCCTCGACCTGCAGAATTTCCGCGGCGACGTCTCCTCGTCGTTCGAGCTCCCTTTCTCGCTGAGGGCGCCGCCGGTGGCGGGAAACCTGCAGATCGGCGATGTCGTGCACAGCTCGATAGAGAACCAGGGGATCGTCTATCGATCGTTGGCGCGCGATCCGCTGGCCAATACGATCCGGCTCGACATCAAATATATCGGTACCGCGGCCCTGTGCAGCGACACGGCGGCGCGGACCGGGAGTTCGACGCCGCGCATCGTGGTCGGGTTCGTGTGCGGAGGCACACGGGGCGCCCTGTTGCCGGCCGAAGCGGCCTGGAAGATCGACGCCGCCATCCAGCACGGCGCGCAGTGGTCCGTCGGCCGCAAAAGCGCGCGTGAGGTGTGGCCCGGAAGCAAGGACGAACCGGTCTGGGTGATCGAGCCGTCGCAGGCTAACACACAGCTGCTGGCCGCCGGGGACCAGGCTGACCTCCTCGTGCAATTCAGCAATGTCGTTACCCCGAACGATGCCGGCCATACACAGATGATGGTCCATTTCCAGAACCTGCCGGCCGGCGGCGGGGTCTTCTACGACGACGCGATCCAGGTTCTGGATCTACTGAAGCAGCCCCCCCCGCCCACGCGCGGTTTGTTGGCATTCTTCGCGACCGCGCCGAGGATCGTGCTGGCGAAGCCCGATCCGTCGGCAACGCTGGAGCTTCGCTGGCGGATGTTCGGTGTTGCGCGGTTGATGTTGCAGGCCAGCGATCCCGGCGTCCCTAACCAATCCATCGATTATAGCAAGGACAAGGACTATCTCGCCGGAATGCTGCTGAGCGAGCACAGGTTGGAGTTGCCGCTTCCGGAACTGGATTCCAGCCGGCCGATCATTCTGACGCTGCAGGCGTTCGATGGCGCCGGCAACTTTCTCAACAGCCTCAGCTTTACGGTTTACGCCGATATCCGGTTCTTCGAGGACCCCTATGACGGCGTGGTCTATCCGGCCGCGGCTATCGGGCGGCGAATGTGGATGACGCAGGACCTGCGGCGCAATTCCGGTGATGCGGCACGGCCTGCCGGATTTTACAAATGGGGCGAGTTGTCCCGTCCGGACCTGCAGCCCCCCACGCCGTGGCGATTGCCGTCGCGCAGGGACTGGGAGGGTTTGGTGCGCGGCGCCCAGGTGCAGCAGAGCGATGCGACTGCATTGTTTAAGCCGCGTTACGGCGGCTTCTACGCCGGCTCCAGCACGGAACTGCAAGACGCGACGAAAGCTTATTACTGGTCTGTCAACACCTTCGCTGCGGGGGCGCTGCGGGCGTATTACAGCTTCTTCCTGCCGGGCCACGCCACCCCGAGCTACAGCGACAATGCAGCCCCCACGGACTATGCCATGCCGATCCGCTGGGTGCGCGACCTGTGATTGCCCCCAGGGACAGCGTGTCGGACATCGCGTCGCGCATCCTGATGGGCAGCGACCGTGAGACTGCCGAATTCCGGCGGGTCGCGGCGGCGCTAGGCCACGCGTTCGACCGGGTGCGGGGCGGCGGCGCTGAGTGCACGGATCTTTGGCTGCAAAGTCCGGACGAAGGGCTTGGCGTGATGTGCCACGCGACCCTGGAGCAACGGGAGGTCCGGGGCACCACTTTCTTCGGCCGGGACATCCTGCTGCGCAGCCGGCTAGGCCAGGGCGTGCATGACCGCGCCGAGGCGCAGGTGTTCGCAACCGGCGCGGCGGCGGCCGGCGACGCCGGTAGTATCGCCGCGCATCTGCCCCTGCATGTGAAGGCGGTGAGCGTCCTATGGCGGCATGTGGCGGCGGACGAGGTTTGGGAGCTGAGCGCGCATGCGCGGCGCGGCGAAGGGCGCGACGAGGAGGACCTATATCTCTCGGTCAATGTCGGAACGCTGGTGCTCGAAGCGGGCGCGACCGTGCGCGTTCGCGGGGATGTGCTGGGGCTTCTGTGTCAACGCGTGGTGTGCCTTGGCGGCGATGCGGGCGCCCCGCCCTGCCGGATCGAGATCGGACCGGCGCCGGCGGGAGTGGGCGCTGCCGCGGGACGGGCCGGCATGGATGGCGGGGACGGCGCCGCCGAGCCACCGTTGCCCATGATGCAGAGCCTGCTTGGGCCCATCCTGGCAACTGGCGCCACCCTGTCGAGCGGCGATGGCCACGCCGGAACGGAAGGCGCCCCTGGCGGCCCCGGCGAGCCTGGCAGCGGCGGCAGGATGTGCAAGCTGGCCGAGATCACGATCCGCGCGCTGCAGGGATCGCTGACGATCGTCTGCGAGGCGGGGGCGGGCGGGGACGGCAGCCCCGGCGGCCGCGGCGGC